>JAUWOB010000072.1 GCA_030612345.1 Dehalococcoidia bacterium
AGTTGGTTCTCCACGCTTTGCTCAGTCGTGGACACTCTCATGTAGATGACAACTTTTTTTGTCATAAATTTTGTCGATCCTATCTTTACACCTAAAGAGGACAAGGGAGGGCTTACCCCCCCCACAGCAGGGACTGTTCAGAATCCCTTGCAGAGACTGTATCCTTTCCCTTTGCAACCCCTGGTTGCACATCTCTGGCCCGAATAGCTGGAAACCCATTCCAGCGCTCTTAGACTTTCCGGTTCTCCCGGACACTACCAGGGGAGGACCTCCTGATATAGTGCCCGGGCATTGCCTGGTACCCACGAGTTTATAGACTTCAGTTGCAGCTAGGTCTGTTACGACCGGCCGTCTGGCCTTTCGGACCTACTCACCGGCCGCCTATTCAGTTGTTGTATCGATAACCCCTTTACGGCGAGTCTAAGAACCTCGCCAGGGCAGTAGAAAACACTCTCCACAGCGTCAAGAAAGGCCCTTGAAAGGGAAAGCCGTATCAAGAGCCAGGCCAACCCGTTTCGACCCCTTCTTTCACAGCTGCTGCTTGGTCCAGGACCGGCATATTGACATATCCCTGCCCGGGTGCTAACATGGGATTGGTCATTCGACTGGTTCGACCAGCACCCATGGCCGGCTTTCAGAGCTGAGGGGACTTGATGGCGAGTTCCCTCTTTCCATTTCTCGACGAATAATCTTCCCATTTTCTCTAGGAGGCGGCCCCAACTCCGAAAAGGTACCGCCCCCTGCTCCTATAACCCGGCAGCCCCGTTAGCCTCTCAGCTCCAACAGTTGCCGGTAAAAGCCTTATACTCATATCCCAACGTGAAAGGCCGATGTCGACCGGGAGACATGACGATCATTGCTTCCCAGGATAGCCATGCCGTTGCCCAAGTAGGCCATGGCATGGATAGAGTTAGCGGCTATTGCGCCCAAGTCGGCCCAGGTGGCTCCATAGTCGATCGAGCGGTAGACGTGATCGAGATTATCCCCCATGACAACAACACCGTTGCCCAGGTAGGCTATGCAATAGATCTCGCCAGCGGCGATTATCCCCAAATCGGCCCAGGTAAGGCCGTAGTCATCAGAGCGGTAGACGTGATAATCTATGTCCCCCATGACAACGATACCATTGCCCAGGTAGGCCATACATTGAATATCCCTGACGGCGATTAGCCCCAAATCTACCCAGGTAAGGCCATAGTCTGTGGACCGGTAGACGTGATAGTTACCCGCACCTATGAGAGCAACACCGGCTCCCAGGTAGGATATGGCATAGACACCACTGCCGGCGGCGATATCGCCTAAGCCAGCCCAGGTAAGGCCATAGTCGATCGAGCGAAAGACATCGCCATTCCAATCTCCCAGAAGAACAATGCCGTTGCCAAAGTAACTTATACTGTGGATAGGGCTGGTGGCTATTACGCCCAGATCGGCCCAGGTGGCGCCATCGTCTGTGGAGCGCCAGACATGGTTGTCTGCAACCCCCATGACAACAATGCCATCGCCCAGGTAGGCCATGCAATAGATAGGGCCAGCGGCTATCACGCCCAGGTCGGCCCAGGTAAGGCCATAATTGACCGAGCGGTGGACATGGTTGGCCATATCCCCCAGGATAGCTATGCCATTGCCAAGATAAGCCATGGCAAAGATCTGCGCGGAACCCACTACTCCTAAGTCAGCCCAATTAAGGCCGTAGTCACAGGAATAGATATCCTTCAGTTGTGTAACCTGATACTTCTGAGCAGCGTCAGTAAGACTAACTGGAGGGCCAAGGTTCTCAATTCTCCTGGCAGCCCAGTTTTTATGATCGTCTATGACGAGATTCGACAGCACTGGTACCTGCGTTCCAAATGATTTTGCCATAATATACTCCTTACGCCTTAAACTCGGCCTTCTCGACAGTAAACACCACGAGCGCGCCGGCAACAGTGGCGCTAACGTATATCTCGTCAGCGTTTTGCACCTGGTAGCCTATTCCCTCGTTGGGCATGAGCGGCCAGGATGAGTTAATATTGCTCGCATCGCTCAGGGAGCTGGCCACGCGGACCAGGGAGAGGACGGGATTAGTAGGATAAGACTTGATGATCAGGCTCATGCCCTCCGGCACCGCCAGGTCACTGCCCTGGTAGGCCCGGTTAGCGATCGCGCAGTTTACAGTGAAGGTTCTGACGCCGCGCGCATTGGCAGGGAAGCCTTGCACGTTTATAGCGAGCTTGGCTAACCCGTCAATAACCCGGACCAGGTTGTTAGCGATGGAATCAGCAGTAGCGGCAATAGCAACCATGAGCTGCACGAACTCGTCGGGTAGCGTAAAGTCTCCCGGCCGGGGAGTTGCCCCTACTTTCCTGGAGTTAATCAAAGCTACAGCGGCGGCAATTGCCGCTGCTGTGCTTACTCCAGCGGCCATTTTGGACCTGTTTTCAGACATATTATTTCCCCCTTATTAAGCACCATCGCCAAAGCCGCCCGGTAATCGGCTCCGGTTAAAGCCCTCGATGGCCTTTTGCTCTGGAGTTAGCGGCTCGTCAGTCTCCAGTGGAGTGTCAGGCGACATCAGGACCATGGCCGTCTTACAGATTGGACAAATACATTCCGAGCCTAGTGCCTTGCCTTCAATGTTCAAGAGCTGGCCACAGTTCTCACAAGCAACGGACTTTGCCGGCTCCGGGACCTGAACCTTCTCTATCGGCCGCCGCTTTCGCTCCTCGGCCGGGGCCGGCTCCGTGGCAACCCACGATGCCGTGCAAGGCTCGCCGTCGACTTTGCCTTGACAGTGAATAACGCCGCCTACTGGCTGGTCCACTGGCACCTCGTTCAAGGTGCCGCAACGTTCACACTCGATCCCGAGCCTTCGCGGTTCCCGGATCCCTGGACCGGCGCCGGCAATGCCGGCAGCCCGGCCAGGAGAAGGACCATTGGCACCGAACAGGCCCTCCAAGTGCGGAGCAAGCAGTTCTACAAGGTGCTCGAGGCCGTCGGCCATTGCCTTGCGGCCGTCGAATTCACTCTTCGTTCGCTCCTCAGTAGCTTTGAATTCCAGAACACTCTTGAGCAACTCCGGCGTCAAACTCGCGCCGGTAAAGTCAAGGCCGGCTATATTCATGCTGCCGGCCTTGGGAGCTGAAGCCTGACTGAGCAGGTCCTTCAGATCGATCCCCAACTCTTTCAGGACTCCAAGGCCGCCAGTTCCCGAGTCGGAGCCGCCCAGGCCCCCCCGGAGAAGTTGCAAAATTGCCGGCAGATTCGGACTATTCAGAAGGGATAGCCAATCGATGCCGGATGATCTACTAGCAGCCTGGTCAGGCAAGGCAAAAGCACGTCGTTGCGCTTGCTGCCGCACTTCCGCATCGATCTCCCCCAAGCCGCTTTCCTGCATGACGTCGGACCGCGGAGCCGGCGCCGAAGGGAACTCCGCTTGTAGCTTCCGACGCTGCAACTGGAGCCGGAGCGACTCAACCTCGGCTTTCAACTCTTTGGATGATGTAGGAGCTGAAGGCGGAGGGCCTTCATCACCGGACCCGCCCGGGGATGCTACCGGTACTACAGGCAAAGGGCCTTCAGGAGCGCCAGAACCGTGGACCCAGTGCTTATGGCCATACAGGCCCTGGGCAGTTTTGAAACGCTTGCCACAGATCTCGCAGGGCAAGTCTGAGTCGGTACGTTCGTTGACGATCCGCTTCTTCGTTTTCATCTAGCTCGCCTCCCTAGTACGTCAGCTAGTTTCCGATAGAATTCCTCACGAGTAAAGCCAGCCGGCCCCTTCTCTAACCAATACTCGTGGTACATCTGCTCAGCGAGCTCGAGTTGCCGCTTCGTTAATTTGCGCTTAATCATTACCCCACCTTGCTCAGCTCCGGCCGGACCTTTCGGACCTTGGTTTGCTTGGCCCGGAGCTGATCCACTTCCTCACTCAGCCGGGCAACCTCCAGAGCCAGGCCCTCGACCTTCTCAACCTTCTCGTCGAGGGCCGCGAACCTTTCCCCAATGAGTCTGCCGGCCTTATACGCTTCGTAGAGCCAAGCGGATTCCTTGTCGCTCAGATCACGCAGCTTCTCATCCTCAGCAACGAGACAGTTGAAGCCGCGGAGAATGTCGGCCGTGGTAACGAACAGCGCTTGCCGCCTGGGCTTTCGCCCCGGGATCCCGTGAAGCCAACGGCGATGGCCACCCAGGCCAGAGGTAGATGCGAAGCTCTTACCGCACTCCGGGCAGAGATACACCATGTTGATCGTCATAAATATACTCTACAAGACTCTAGATTATCTTGTCAAGTCCCGGCGATATCCACTACTGGGAAGAGCTGCTACGGACCAGTACTAATTTTTAATTAATTTCAGTTGCCCTGGACATAGGCTCAATTAATTCTGTTTTCAGTATGATAAAAAGGGCCGCTTGACATTTTCTGGCCAGGGTGCTACCATGAATAAGCTATCCCGAATAGCTGGACACCCGGATCAGGACCTGGAAGCCCATTCCAGGCCCGCCGACGAGGACTTGTTCTGGTAGGCAAGTCCTTTTCGTTTATGCGTGGCCATGCTCTCAATTACTTCTTGAGAAATAATCTGCCGGCATGGAAATAGGGTCCACAGCTTTTGTGAACCCAACCCCCTTATCAAAGGTATTATCAAACGCATTACCAAACCCCTTATCAACAGAATCGAGCAATTATCCCGGGGAAAACTAGATGACTATGGCTCCAAGAGCGATTACCCCTATACAACCCCCTAAGCGAAGATGAGGGCATAGACTGTTCAAGCCTCATCATTCCTGTAGAACCTCCACACCCCGGGGTGTGGAAGTGAGGATCCGGACCTGAGAAATAGGGCCGCTTATTTGCTCAAGCCATTCAGCTTTGAGCCATTCCGTGCGGCATGCTCACCCCTTTATTTGCCGGCAGCATACCTCAATAAGTAGCCGCGGCGCGCGCGCTTCTTCCTATCGACGCTGCCGGCCGGCCGGCCCAGGATCTTCCCCTGGGCCCGGGCCCGGGCCAGTCCTGCCAGCGTGCGCTCAGATAAGCGCTTGCTCTCAAACTCCGCAACCCAGGCAGCAATAGCAAAAAGCAGATCTGCCATGGGCCCGGCTTGTTCGGTCCAGCTTTCGCAGAAGCTGACAACCTGGACGCCGTGACTCTTGAACTTGTCGATGATCGTAAATACCTTTGAGACACCTTCCCGGCATAGCCGGTCCAAGGACCACACCAGGCAGACATCGACCTTTCGCCGCGGCAGCTCATCAAGTAACCTGGCCAGCTCCTTTTGCCGGCCGGTGCGCCAGGCCGACTCTTGCTCCTGGTAGGTCCTGACCAGCTCATACCCCCGGGTCCTGATCCATTGCTCGAGGGCCGGCAGTTGGTTCTCCACGCTTTGCTCAGTCGTGGACACTCTCATGTAGATGACAACTTTTTTTGTCATAAATTTTGTCGATCCTATCTTTACACCTAAAGAGGACAAGGGAGGGCTTACCCCCCCCACAGCAGGGACTGTTCAG
>JAUWOB010000035.1 GCA_030612345.1 Dehalococcoidia bacterium
TGATCCCGTGAGAGGATGGGCTGGTGTATCACCGTAGGGCCGTGCGAATAAAGACCGGCCAGTAGGATCGCTGATTTAATCTGAGCACTGGCAACAGGCATGGTGAAATCTATGCCGCGCAGCCTGGCCCCTTTGATCACCAGAGGAGCAAACGAATCTCTCCCTCTTCCCCGTACGTCGGCGCCCATCAGTCTCAGTGGCTCGATCAGCCTGCCCATTGGCCGCTTACGAAGAGAGACATCGCCGGTGATAATGGACAGGAAGGGCTGGCTGGCAAGCAGGCCGCCAAGAAGGCGTACGGTGGTGGCACTATTCCCGGCATTAAGCACATCGGCAGCCTCCTTAAGGCCATCTCCTCCAGTTCCTGATACTGTCAGATCAGGAGAGTCGGGCGATCCTCTCCTGCCGATTCTCACTCCCAGGGCCCTGAGGCATTTGACCGTGGAGAGACAATCTCTCCCCGGAGCCGAATTCTGAATCTTAGCTTCACCTTCAGCCAGGCTGTTCAGGATTATGGCTCGGTGGGATATAGATTTGTCGCCAGGTAAAGCTATCTCACCCTCCAACCTGGAACAGGGTCTGACGGTTCTCATTTCGCCTCTGGTTGGGGACTTACTCTGGTCTTTGATTGAACTCCTCTCCTCGCTCCGATGATGGTAGCCAGCACTGCATAATTATAACACTGTGGGCAATGATGGATTACCCTCCTGTCATGTCAGGTCGGCTTTCCATCATCACTGGAGGTTGTGACAAGGCCTTGAATACTCTTGTCCCCGCCCGCCAGAACACCGACTGGAGGTGCTCAAAGACTTCATACGCCTTGACAGTGTGCTGTGAGACTGATACCCTAGTTACGGAGGGCGCCCGGAATGTCACGGAGATGCTGACCCTCGCGAAAGTGAGCGGTTTCGCATGGGAGACTGCTAAGCCCGATGTTATGTGGCCGTAGGGCAGGCTTGTCGGACGTAGCGAAGAAGGAGATGAGAAGAATCTGCGTTGTTGTTGCCTTGGTGCTGGTGCCGAGCTTCACCTTGGCGAGTGCAACGCCGGCGTTGGCCGGACCTGGTGATGTAGAGGCGGTCACCAGCTTTGGAACCTATGCCCCTGCCATTGTTATCACGGCCACTGAGGCTACAGGCGGTGCCCTCGACCCTGAGCAGGCCTACTACAACCTCGATCAGCCTGCCGATGTGTTGGCGGCCATCATCTGGAACGACGCCAGTGCCGTAGATTCTATCGTGGAGGGTGCGGACAACACTCTGGTGGAGGATGTTCACTACACGGTGGGTATTGTGAATGGGAAGGTGACGCTGACCATCCTGGATACTTACCTTGCCGGCGAGTTGCTTTCGGTGGGCGATGAGGTGCAGTTGACCATCAGCTTCGACAGCTATGCGCCGGCCACCTTCACCATCACGGCCATCTCTGAAGAAATGCCGGTTCAGTACGTGCTCACCGTCTTCAGCAGCACCGGTGGTTTGGTCATAGACCCCGGCGAGGGCATTTTCATCTATGACGCCGGGATGGTGATTGACCTGGTGGCCAGGCCTGACGAGGGTTACCGGTTTTTCAGATGGATGGGCGACGTCGGCACTGTCGCCGATGTTGCTGCCGCCTCAACCAACATCACCATGCAAGGCAGCTATAACATAACGGCCAACTTCGGTGCGCAGATCGTGTTGCAGCGATCGGTCAATTGGCCTCTTATTGTGGGAATCATAGCTGCAACCATGGTGGCAGGACTGGTGGTTTTCTTTGTCCGTAAGAGGAGGGCCGCCGTCAGAGAAGGGCGTTAAGCCGGGCCTTCAATCTCTCCAGGCCCGCCACACAGTATCCCAGTCCCCACCATTCACAATCAGAGCAGAATTCAGCCATATCCTCAGACCTTATCCTTTCCTTTACCCTCTCCAGGGCCTCACAGAAGGAAACCTGAGTTCCAGGTTCAAATCCGAGCTTCGCCAGTATCTTCAAATCCAGAGATACGGACTTCGCTTCAGAATCCGTCTTTCGCAAGCATTTGCCTTCTCTCTTATGAGGGCAGGCGGCACAGATGACATCACAGCCAGCTACCAGAGTCAGAGCGAGGGTACAGTCCGACCGCAGTTCTTCGACCACGCTTCTCATGTTGGATACGAATGTACTGTTATAACCGAGCCCGCGGAAGCCCAGCATACAGAGGAGGTGATGAGAGCGAATTGTCAAGGGGTACGCCAGCTTGCTCATTGGCCGCATCTATTTCTCTAGCAGGTGAATGCAGTCCCCGGCCACAGCCTTCTTCAGAGAACCATTCGGCTCCCTTATGATCAGTGCTCCCGTGGCATCAACATCGATGGCCCGTCCTACTATCACCTCACCCGGCATTTCTATCCTGACATCCCTGTTCAGCGTCGCAGAGAGTCTTTTCCACTCTTTCAGCAGATGTGCATCCATTAAGACCGATTGCTGCCGCTCTATTTCTGCCAGCAATGCGCGCAACAACTCCTTCCTGGAGATTTCCCTGCCCAATGCATCTTTCAATGAGGTGGCCCTGTTCTCAAACTCAGGAACGGAGGCATTGGCGTTTATGCCTATGCCAAGGTTCACGAAGTTCACAACATCCAGTTCGGCGTCCATTTCAGCCAGTATGCCGCATACCTTTGCTCCGGCAATCAAGACATCGTTGGGCCACTTGAGTTCGGTCTTTATGCTGAAGAGCTGTCTGATTGTGGTGGCCACGGCAACGGAGGCCATCAAGTTAATCCTGGGAGCATATATGGGGCTTATCTTGGGCCGCAAAGTGATCGTGAGATAAATCCCGCCTTCGGGAGAGAGCCATTCACGGCTCAGCCTGCCCCGGCCATGGGCCTGGGATTCGGCAACCACAGTTGTTCCTTCCCCTGCTCCTCGCTTGGCCAACTCCCTTGCGACATCCATGGTCGAGCCAACCACTGGGTAGTAGTGGATTCTGTGCTCGAAGCCGGGGAATTCGTAAGGTAGCAGCAAATCCGGTGACGAGACCAGCTTGTATCCCCGTGGCGAAGCCTCTATTAAGTAGCCATCGCCTTTCAGGGCGCGAATATGCTTCGAGATAGAGACCCTGGAGGTCCCCAGCGAATGAGAGAGCGCCTGGCCGGAAAGGTGATCACCGGAATCTCGCAAAGCCTCCAGAATCCGTCCCTTCATCTTGCTAACCCTCGTTCCTCAAATGTTAGCGATTGTACCGGGTTTCGTCAATTGCCCTTTCGTTTGACTATTCCTGTTGCTTTGCGTATCATTGTCTCCATAGTCTTCCTTAGCAGAATGGATTCCAGGAGATACACAGCTCACGTTATCATAACAACCTTGCTTGAAGAGGCAGCCCTGGTGGCAGTTGTGCTCTGGGGGCTGCCGATGTTCGGGATAAACGTCCCTCTCTGGGGCCTAATCGGGCTGATGGCTGCACTGGGAACATATGCCTCGCTGACTTACCGGCTTGGCAGGAAGGCCTTAGCCAGAAAGCCGATGGTTTCGCCCGGTGTTGGTAGTCGGGGACGAACAACTACCCTTATTTCCCCTACTGGTTATGTTCGGGTCAACGGTGAGCTGTGGCCAGCTTCGTCCAATTCAACTATAGGCGCCGGTGAGGAGATCGCCGTAGCCGGCATGGAGCGAATGACGCTTTTGATACGCCCTGTAGATGGAGCCAATCATGAGTGTAAAGCCGATAAGGATTCTGATAAGCACCGAATACCGTTGTCTGAATCCTGAGAATCTGGTTCCGGGACTTTGCTGTTACTATCGACAAAGCTGAGTAGAAAGGTTATCATTTAGGCGCTTATGGATGTTCTTTGGCTAGGACATGCTTGCTTTCTCATTAAGGGGAAAGACAAGACCATTATCACGGACCCGTATCATCCTGATCTAGGCTACCACCTGGGTGAACGAAAGGCGGATATAGCGACACTGAGCCATTTCCACCCTGGTCATAGCTACATCGAAGGTGTTGCCGGTGACCCCAGGCAGATCAAAAGCCCCGGAGAGTACGAAATAGGAGGCGCGTTTATCACCGGAGTTGCCTCTTTCCACGATGATAAGAAGGGCGACTTAAGGGGTAAGAATACCATCTATGTTATTGAGATGGATGGTGTAACGTTATGTCATCTAGGTGATCTGGGACATCCTTTGGGCCCGCATCTGATAGAAGAATTAGGGGACGTCGGTATACTGCTCGTGCCTGTAGGAGAGGGCAATACCATACCGGTTGATGTGGCTGTGGAAACGGTAAGGCAGTTGGAGCCTGCTATTGTCATCCCCATGCACTACAGGATGGAGGCACTCGCAGCTAATCTCAGCTCTGTGGACCAGTTCCTGGACAAGATGCGGGTTCGGGAGATGGAAGCAAGGCCAAAGCTCTCGGTTACTTCATCCTCTCTGCCCGGCAGCACGCAGGTTGTAGTTCTCAGTTATCAGCCTGGTTAGGCGCATGGGGCATGTCGTTCTCTCTTCGTGGCGGTAGAGGCTTTCGCTGTATGACTTCGTGCGCGCCTCACAACTCCACAAGGCGAGGATGAACCTCGCCACTACATAAGTCCTTGCAGTCCTCTCTCCGCTGGCGTGAGATAGTTGGAGTAAGGGGGCAGTCCCGGAAGAACCCGTGCCGATAGCATGCGTATTGCATCGCTAGCAGGGTAGGCACTTGTCCAGAAGCTCCTTCTCCTTTTCCTTCATCCTGCGTTCCTCCTCTGGCTCTTCATGGTCGTATCCCAGAAGATGAAGCATGCCGTGGATGATCAACAACGCCAGCTCTCTTTCGAATGGTTGTCCCCGTTCTCTCGCTTGTTCAGCTGCCTGGGGGCAGGAGATGATCACCTCTCCCAGGTGGGTTATGCCGTCGGGAGGCAGAACGAATGAAGAATCGGCTTCTTGCCCGGCGAGCATGTAAAAGGCCAGTACATCCGTAGGCTCGTCCAATCCCCTGTAGTCTCGGTTAAGCCTCTGCACAGTCTCCGAATCCGTGAAGACCAGGCTCACCTCATAGGGCTTAGCCACCCCTTCAGCCTTGAGGACTTGCAGGGCCATCTCTTTAGCCCGCTTCTCATCCACTACCTCCCGGAATTCCTCGTCAACGACAATGCCGATTTCCTCTGACGATGGTTGTATCAACTCTCTCAATACTGCCTCATTCTTCGTGACTCGCACCATTCATAATAAGCCAGCCAATCCACGGATCTCGTCTGCCTGAATGCTGTTCTGCCGTTCAAACCAGATTACGATCACCCCGCTTTTTCCATATCTTCCAATACCTTCTCTACCAGAGCTTTGACCGGCGATAGTTCTTCTTTGGCAACCACCCAAACAATCTCTAAATCTACCCCATGATACTCATGAATAAGCTTATCTCTCATTCCTGCCATTCTTTTCCACGGAATGTCCGGATACCTTTTCCTTACGTCTTCCGGAATTTTCTTTGCTGCCTCACCTATGACCTCAAGACTTCTTATTACTGCATTTATCGTCTTTCTATGACCCAAAAATTCTGTAAAGTCCATACCTCATGTAAAATCGCCAAGCTCCTCTATGGCATCAGAAACATGGGAAATATAGTCTAAGAAATCCTTCTTCATACCATGATTACTTCCTTTAGAATATGACTGCCTGTTCTTGGTTTCAATGCTTTCTTTGACACAAGATCGACTCTTGCGCCCAGTAGCCCTTCAAGATATTCCTCAAGTTCCAAAAATTTGAAAAAACCTACAGGTCCCCCAAACTCAACCAGTATGTCAACATCACTTGCGTCCTTTTGTTCTCCCCTGACATAAGAGCCCAACATGCCAATCTCTCTTACCTTGTATTTTTCCTTCAACTCCTCTCTATGCTTTTCCAGCGTCTCTCTTGTCTCTTGAATCGATTTCATATCCTGTCCTCTATCTTACACGCTACTACAATAGTGATGGTATCATAACAGGCAATTCAACTCGTTTCAACGAATATAGTAGAATAGCGCTGATGGCTGTAACGCCCCTCAGGAAGCAGTATCTCAGGGTTAAACAGAGGCACCCCGAAGCTATAGTTTTCTTCCGCCTAGGCGACTTCTATGAGACCTTTGACGATGATGCAAGAGTTGCTTCGCGAGAGCTTGATATTGTACTAACCTCGCGGGAGATGGGCAAGGGACAGAGGGTGCCCATGGCGGGGATACCTCATCACGCGCTGGACAGCTACCTGGCCAAGCTCATCAGCCGCGGTCACAAGGTAGCTATTTGCGAGCAACTCAGCCTGCCCGGCAAGGGATTGGTGGAACGTGACGTGACTCGCGTGGTGACGCCGGGGACGGTGGTCGAACCTAGTCTGCTCGAGAGCAAGAGCAACAACTATCTGGCCAGCCTGGTTGTCGAAGGCGGGCAAGCGGGAATTGCCTATGTTGATATCAGCGCCGGCGAGTTTGCCACCACTCAGCTTCCTGCCGAAAGAATGATGCCTGAACTGGAGAGACTTCAACCCAGCGAAGTCCTTATTTCCGCGGATGCTAGCGATGATGCCCGCTTGCAGTTTACTCTGACCCGGCTCGACGACTACTGGTTTGATCTCGAGATAGCCCGGGAGACATTGCTGGAGCATTTTGGCGTGTCTAACCTTGAGGGCTATGGCTGTGCCCACCTGTCCCTGGCCATAAGGGCGACTGGTGCATTGATACATTATGTCAATGAGACGCACAAGGAAACCCGGCCTCAACTGGGCAGGCTTGCCACTTACTCCACCGATTCCTTCATGACGCTCGATGGCCAGACCATCCGCAATCTGGAGCTTTTCCACGGCGGCAGGTCGGGCGAAACGGCCCGCTCACTCCTTTCCGTCATTGACCTGACTGAGACGGCAATGGGCGGCAGGCTGCTCAGGAATTGGCTGGCACATCCTCTTCTGGATCTGGAGGTTCTGAATCGGCGGCAGGGGGCAATTGCCTGGTTTCACCGGGATGGTCCGGCCCGTCGGAAGGTCCTCACGCTGCTGTCGAGCGTTGCTGACCTGGAAAGGCTGGTGAATAGAGTCGGGGTTGGCAGAGTCATGCCCAGGGAACTGATAACGTTGAGGTTTAGCTTGGAGAAAGCGCCGGGCCTGAAGGCGGCGATGGCAAATGCGGATGTGGTGGGGTGGCTAATGGACGAACTCAGGCCTTGCCCTGATATCGTCGGCTTAATCGAGAGGGCTATAGCCGATGAACCGGGAGGTTTGGAGCAGGGCGGCGTGATAAAGGAAGGGTTTTCTCCTGAGCTAGATGAGATCCGCCGCAAGTCAAGCCAGGCTAAGCAATACCTGGCCGGCCTTGAGCAGAGGGAAAAAGAGCGGACGGGGATCAAATCTTTGAAGGTGGGCTACAACCGCGTATTCGGTTATTACATTGAGGTATCTCGGGCCAATCTCGGCCTGGTTCCCCCGGATTACATACGTAAGCAGACCCTGACGGAGGCGGAGAGGTTCTTCACCCCCGAACTTAAGGAGTACGAATCACTGATCCTAAGCGCGCGGGACAAGATTGCCGACCTGGAGACTGGCATTTTCCGGCAGCTTTGTCAGCAGATAAACGCTGCGGGTGAGCGGATTCTGACCACTGCCAGGGTCATAGCTCAGATCGATGCCCTGGCCGGCCTTGCCGAGGCGGCAGCGCGTCACGGCTATGTCCGGCCGAGCCTGAGCGACGAGGATATCGTAGATATCAAGGGCGGGCGTCACCCTGTCGTGGAACAGAGCATTGGCAGCGACAAATTCGTTCCTAACGATGCTTATCTCTGCAACAAGGATAATCAGCTCATGATACTCACAGGGCCTAACATGTCAGGAAAGTCCACGTATCTCAGGCAGGTAGCCCTCATCATACTTCTGGCACAGATTGGGAGCTTTGTCCCTGCTGATTCTGCCGGTGTCGGCATTGTCGACCGCATTTTCACCCGCATCGGCGCTCAGGAGGACCTGGCCGCCGGGCAATCCACCTTTATGGTGGAGATGACTGAGGCAGCGAATATCCTGAATAATGCTACGCCTCGCTCCTTTATCATTCTGGACGAGATTGGGCGAGGTACCTCCACCTATGACGGGCTTTCCATTGCCTGGGCGGTGGTCGAGTACATCCACAACCACCCCGGGCTTGGGGCGAAAACCCTGTTTGC
>JAUWOB010000038.1 GCA_030612345.1 Dehalococcoidia bacterium
ACATTAGAGGCGCTCCAATTATTGGTGCGACTGCCGGGCTCAAACTCAAGGTGAGCATTCGCAATGATGGCGTGCGCCTCTGCGAAAGTGATTGGCGATTCGTAGGCATAGCGTTCAATTCGAAATCGATCTTCATCGGACAGAGCTTGATGTTGCCGGGACTGAGACAACTCAATCATCTTGCCGCTGTAAAAGTAATCGGGGATGCCGCTGCTGTGGTAGAGCAACTGCTTGATCGTGATTCTTGATGCATGAAGGTACTCCGGAACGTACTTGTCCAGCGTGTCCTGCAGTGAAACCTGCTTCTTGTCAATCAGTTGCATGAGGCACAGTCCCATCAACATCCGCGACTTTGCCGAGATGAGATAAGTGGAATCCTCTGACATTCTCAGGTTGTTCTCGCGATCCGCAAAGCCATATATCTTCCTGTGCACGATCCTGTCATCAACAATGATCACAACCGCGCCGGAAGTATCCCACTTCCCAGCGATTTCATCGATGCGCTGTGATAGTTTTCTGAAATCCATTGTCTTCTCTCTCATTCTGCAGCCTCGCGGCAGCTAAATCTGCGACCCTGCGCATCTGGCTGCGACTCAGACAAACGTCTCACCATGCCCTTGCACTATTCCCATCATATTCTTGCCCCGCCAACTAAGTCCGGACTCTCGCGTCCCACCTGCCCGCCAGGGCTCGGAGGGCGGGGAGGTACGACCAGTCTGATGAAGAAGCCGGACAAAACACAGAACACACCGAGGTATGTGAAAACAGGGACGAAATCGCCCCCCGTTAGGTCCAACAGGTGACCACTTAGAGAGGGGCCTAGGAGGCCGGAAAGGAAACCGAAGGCGGTGAAGACCAACCCGAAAATCACCCCGAAATGCTTGAGCCCAAAACAGTCGGATACCAGGGGAGCAGAAACAGCAAACAGCGTCCCGTAAGAAAACCCGATAACGCCGGCCAGAGCCGCGGCGGGTCCCATGGCATCGACATGAGGCAGAACGAAATAAGCACAGGCCGCAGCAAAGAAAGCCAAGCTCAGGGTGAGGTGCCTGCCCACGAAGTCAGAAAGAAGGCCGCTCAGAAGGCGGCTCAAGCCATTGGTTAGGTTGAAGGCGGTTAAGAGCAAGGCAGCAGATTCCATCGCCAACCCTCTGGCCAGCCCAAAGGCTACCGAGAGGGTTACCATGGCTATACCGGCTGCACCCTGCAGGGCCCACGTCAGCCAGAGAAACCAGAAGCTCCTGGTCCTTACACTCTCCGCTACGGTCAGAGGTTCACCCGCCCGTACAGCCTTTCTCATTCGGCCCGTTGGCGGTTCTTTTCCTTCCACCACACTCCGGTTGATATCCGCCCGATTCTTCCCATCTGCTGCTGCCTCTGGCAATACCCCCCCGGGATAACCTGCTCTCTCCGGCGTTTCCACGAACAGCGCGCCTATGAGGCCTGTGCCGATGATGAGAAGGGTGAGCAGCCTGTTCATAGGCTCGTCGCCCATAGTGTCGAGCAGCCTGCTGAACACCGGTGCCATAATAGCGCCCCCGATGCCGAAACACAGGTTGACTACGCCGGAGGCAAGTCCCTTCTTCTGCACAAACCAGCGCTGCACAGCAGTCAGCCCCGGCAGGTAGATGAAGCAGGAACTGGCACCGGTCAGAAAAGCCCAGAGATATATGAACTGAATGCCTGGCCCATAGGAAGCTATAAACAAGGCCAGCCCGCAGATTACTGCGCTGATAGAGACCATCACCCTTGTGTCAGTTCTTTCCTGCCAGTGACCGACCACAAGCATAAAGGTCCCCACGCCGGCGAGCATGAAGAACAGCACACTTCCCGTGGCCCCCTCCCCCACGCCGAACATGCTCTGCCATTGTGAAGCCATGACCCCGGGATAGCCGAAGATCATCGCGCCCGGCCAGAATATGGCCACGCAGCTGCCCGCAACCGCCAGTACTCCCCTCTTCATGCGGGTCATCTAAGCTGCCCGCTCCTTTCAGGAGCAGTGACACCGTTACATTGTTTCATTGGATTCTTGGCTTCGTGAGAAAGCAAGGGACGTTATCGAGCCCCGCCCAAGAGTTTCGAGAATCATGACAGGATGCTCTTCCCCATAATCGACAGGCAAAAGAGTGAGCCGACATTCACCGGATACGGGTTTACCGAAGCTGCCACGGTACAAGCTTCAAAAATACCTCACTACCCGCCTGCCTGATGGTGCACAACCAATGCCGCAACTCCTGGCCTCAGAACACTCTTTGCTCACTTTCGCCGACATCTTGTTTGCCTAGTATGCTGCTTCTGGCAACTCTCATTGTTGCTCCCGACTCTATCTTCAGAAGCACAGTATCCTCACCGAGACTTTCGATTTGTCCGTAGATTCCGCCAGCTATAATCACCTTGTCCCCCACTCTCACTTCCTTCGTTAGCACGTCATGCTCTTTCTGTTGCTTCTGCCTGGGCCTGATCATCAAGAAGTACATAACGGCAAAAATCGCCACCAAGAAGATGATCATTGGCCATATTGACCCGCCGTTTGCGTCCATGTGCCCTCCTTTATCTGGTTATTTTGTTACCTCTCCTACGAGTGACCAGGGACTCGTTCTCCCAATGTGGACCCTGGCTAACCGGCCCAGCCAGTCGCCGGCATCCTCGAAGAATACGAGCTTATTACCCCGGCTGCGGCCGAACCATTTCCCCTTCTTTCTGCCTTCTACCAGCACCTCCACCTCCCTGCCCTGGAGCTGCGCATTGATCTGGCCAGCTATAACGGCTTGGCGCTCCTCGATCTTGTTGAGCCTTTTCTTCTTCACCTCTGACGGGACATCATTGTGGTATTCCCTCGAGGCAACGGTACCGGGGCGCGGAGAATAGGCCGCTGCATGAACAACATCGAACCTCATTTCCGTGACCAGAGCCAGGCTGTGCTCGAATTGCTCCTCTGTTTCGCCGGGAAAGCCAACGATTATATCAGTGCTCAGCGATATTTGAGAAATCCTGCGGCGAATGATGCGGACAAGCTCCCTGTATTGTTCCACGCTATATCCTCTCCTCATGGCCCTCAGTATATCATTGTCGCCAGCCTGAACAGGCAGCTCCAAATGCTCACAGACCTTGTCCAGAGAAGCTACAGCGTCTATCAACTTCGGGCTTATGTCCTTGGGATGATTTGTCAGAAAGCGAATCCTGTTAATGCCATCAATGCTGCCTAGTTTGTTCAGCAGATCAGCCAGGTCGGGATGCCCGGGCAAATCGTGCCCGTAAGAATCAACATTCTGACCCAGCAGGATTACCTCTCTTGTGCCTCGCCTGGCTAGCTCGTTCACCTCACAAACTATCTCCTCCAGAGGGCGACTCACCTCCCTCCCTCGCCTGTAGGGCACAATGCAGTACGAGCAAAAATTGTCGCAGCCCTGAATTATGGGCACAAAGGCGCATGGCGAGGCAGGCCTGGAGGTGTTATTGCGCTCAGCCGAGGCTCTGAGCGCCGCCAAGGGATAACTCAGCGATTCCTGCTCGACGGATGCGCCCGGCCTCTCACACCAGGCAATCAGATCGGAATAAGCGCCAGGCTTGAACAGCAAGTCGACGTGAGGAAATCGTCTCTCCAATTCCTCGCTGTCGGAGTTGACCAAACAGCCGGTAACGAGTATCTGGAGTCCCGAGTGTTTGTCCTTCATGCCTTTCAGCAGACCGAGAGTGCCCAGCACCTTATCCTCTGCGCTTTGCCTTACCACACATGTATTGAGGACCACTAAGTCGGCATCGGAAAGAGAGTTCACCCCCTGATAGCCGGCAGAGTCCAAATAGCCAGCAATTCGCTGAGATTCTGCCTTATTCATCTGGCAGCCGACGGTCCAAACAAAGTAGCGCCGCATAGTATTGTTGCCTTCGCCGCTGACTATCCAACAGCGCCTTCAACGCTGTGGAGTGCGTCTGCAGTGTCTGAGAATTCCACGTATATCTAGCCGATGATTATATCATCCAAGGGTCGCTTTGGCACGTGGTGTACCCCTTCGCTATCACGCCAGTACTTGATATCTCCACCGGGGCTAACCGTTTCTACCACTACCGTTTCTCTGGGCTTGCCAAGAGCCAGAACAAGAAGTATCTCGAATCGTCGCGGTATTTCCAGGGTTTCCCGCAGTCCTTCCTTATCTACCGAAGCAATGATACAGCCGCCCAACCCTCTCTCGGTGGCCCCCAGCAGGATACTCTGGGCTGCTATTCCGTGGTCGCAGCCAAAAGACCCGCTTATCTCCCTGTCCCCGAGCATGATTATATATGCCGACGCTCTCTCCCCTTCACAGGGGCCTGACCAGTCCGCAAGATACCTGGCCCAGGCCAGATGCGCGAATATCGACACGTTTCTTTGAGGCCCGCAGGACAGAATGTACTTGAGCGGCTGCATGTTTCCCGCCGATGCCGAGAGCCGGGCGAGGTCCACCAGTTCTTTCAGCGTCTCAAGTTTTATGTCAACTTCTCCATGAAACCGCCGGTAGCTTCTGTTCTTCAGTATCAGATCTCTTATCATCTCGACCTCCTGAAATCACCATTAGCCAGCAGCATGAATCCTAACATAATTCTATCGGTCGTTACGAGACCTTCACTCTTTATCATTCCGCCCCCTTCCGTTCTTGCTGTTGCGGGCCTTTCACGACTCGCGATTGCGAGCCCTTCGCTTCCTGTCATTGTGAGCCCTGAGCTTGTCGAAGAGCGAAGAATCTCAGCTCCGGTCAGGGTAAACTCCGCGCCGCAGCCTCATCACCATTTCCGAGATTGCTTCGTCCCGATGGATCGGAACCCGCAATGATAAGAGGAATATCGTTGCAGATGCCAATGATAGCATTTCGGGATTTGCCTGGCTAACCTTCTGTCTCACAGTCTACCCTATTCTTCACCGATGCCAATCGAATTCTGGAATAATGCTGGAAGACCAGCAAGAGCCATTGACCATCCACTCGCTCGTGATATAATAGTATAAAATCAACGTGAGGTTGGTGGTTAAGTGCGTGAATCAGAGGATGGCCGTAGCAGGCTTCTCAATACTGATCTCAGCGGAATCGGCCCTAAGGGCCAGAAGACGGGGAAGCAGCGGCCCGGAGTGTGGTTGATGGTAACATGGCACATCCGCTTGCTTTGCTGCCAGGCGTTCCTCGGGGTGGTTAGCAGGAGACCAGGATTGTGAAGCTATGTAGGAGGCGCCTGTGCTGCCTGAAATGCTGCTGGGCGACGAGGGCTGACAGTGTGGGGAGTGATGTGTTATGGATTCCGAGCTGCAATACCTGCAACAAACCTGAACTGCTAGCCTTGAGCCGGTTGTAGCGCCCTACTATGGCCGATTCAATGGAGAGACTGAACTGCTACGGCTTAGGTTGTACAATCGCGTGAGAACCGTGGTATCATTTGACAGAGAACCTATGGGAAGTAGCCTGTGAACAAGTGTTATCATAATACAACCTTGAGTATGGAAATGGCGATCGGCCTTGCTTGTAGTCATTCAGGAGTCTTAAGGCAGGTATGATGCGATGGCAGAGGCTATAGCAGTACTGTTCTCCAGTTCATGGGTTTGGCTGGTATTCGTAATCATCGGTCTGCTGCTGATTCTTCTGGAGCTCGTCATCGGCGTAGAGACCACCGGGTTTGACCTGGTATTCCTTGGGTCTGCGTTTGTACTCGGGGGACTGGTGACCTGGCCAGCTCATTCCTGGGTCGTGACAATAGTCGTAACCAGCATAATCTGTGTAGCCTACATAGCTATCGGCAGGAGATATGTTCACAGGTGGGCTGCCGTACGAAAATCAAGAACCAACATTGATGCTATCGTCGGCAGGACAGGGACCGTTCTCCGGAGCATATCCAGGAAGGCTGATGGTCGCGTCAAAGTTGGAAATGAAGACTGGAAGGCAAGAGCAACAGAGGATATTGAAGAGGGTACTGAGATCGTTGTCACGGATGTTACCGGTGCTACGCTGATTGTAGAGAGAAGTAAAGGAGGGCAGTGAAAATGAATGTGGGTGTCATAGTTCTGCTGATCGTGCTGGCGGTGGTGGCAGTGGTAGCTCTTAAGAAGGCTATAATCGTCATTCACCAAGCAGAGAAGGGACTCGTGGAGAGATTTGGTCGATATAAGGAGATACTGGAACCGGGGCTCAGAGTTGTTGTGCCTTTTGCAGATGCGCTGAGAGCCAGAATCGACATGCGGGAGTCCGTCCTGGACGTAGAACCTCAGGGGGTTATTACCAAAGATAATGTGGGTGTAACAGTGGATGCCGTGGTCTACTACTACGTGACAGATGCCAAGGCTGTCCAGTATGAGGTCGCCAGCTTCTTCGTTGCCGTAAGCAAGCTGGCACAGACGAACTTGCGGAACCTGCTCGGCGACATGACGCTCGATGAAACACTGGCATCAAGAGAGCGTATCAACACTGCTCTCAGGCAAACCCTCGATGAAGCTACTGATAAGTGGGGAGTAAAGGTAACCAGAGTAGAGGTTAAGGAAATCCTGCCACCCAGGGACATCACCGATGCCATGAGCAAGCAGATGAAAGCGGAGAGAGAGAAGCGCGCGACCATTCTGGAAGCGGAGGGATACCGGCAAAGACAAATACTCACGGCTGAGGGTGATAAGCAGAATGCCATACTGACAGCGGAGGGTGACAGGCAGGCCGCAATACTGAGGGCGGAAGGCGAAGCAAAGGCGATTGAGAACATATCAAAAGCGGCCGACGAGTTTTTCATTGGAAACGCGCAGCTACTGAAACAACTGCAAGTTACTCAGGCATCCCTGCAGGACAATACAAAGCTTGTTATCTCCGACCAATCAAGGTTAATCAACGTTCTCGGTCTTGCGGAAGCGCTGGCCGGAACAAAGCCGAAACCTCAGGCCCAAGCAGGATCATCGTAGGCTCTCTTTGTGACGTAAGACCGTTCTTAAGGGCCGCATATGCTGAGGCGCAAGAATCCAGCAGCCTTTTCCTCTGTTGGCCTGCGTGGCAACAGCCCTGCTTACCAGTTTTGAGTGCTCGCGCGCAACAGCAAGCAGGCGTCCCAGGCCGCTGGTCTACCCCTCTAGATGGTGGTTACTCGCCCGGATGAAGCATGCAGACGCGGCCGAAACTTGACAGGAGTTCAGAGGGATAATAGCATTTTGTCTGGGGCGGCCTGGCGGGAGACGACTGAACAAGTACATAGACGAATCGGATGTTGCCACAAAGATGGAGGAGAAAGCAGATGAAGAAAGCACTTTCTGTGTTTCTGTTGATGTTGCTGCTGTCAAGTGTTCTGCCTCTCTCGCTTCACACTCAGCCTGCCCTGGCAGGCGGAATCATATTTATCAGGGCTGACGGCTCAATAGACCCGCCAACGGTGCCCATCTCAACAGGTGACGGTATTACTTACACGCTAACCGATAACATCTATGATTCACTTGTGGTGGAGAGAGACAGCATAGTAATCGACGGAGACGGCTACACGCTTCAAGGAACCGGAAGCGGAGATGGGATTAGTTTGTCTGGAAGAACAGCCGTGACAATCAGGAACATCCAGATCAGAGATTTGCAGCGTGGCATCTACCTCGACTCTTCTGCCCGGAACAATATCAGCGGAAACAACATAGCAGACAACGGTTACGGCATCGTGCTGGAGCAGAATTCCAGCCATAACATCATCAGGGGTAACAAGATAGAAGCCAGCAGGAATGCCAGCATAATGCTC
The DNA here is from genome assembly GCA_030612345.1 of Dehalococcoidia bacterium. GTDB lineage: Bacteria > Chloroflexota > Dehalococcoidia > GIF9 > AB-539-J10 > RBG-13-51-36. The sequence continues at coordinate 7,711 of JAUWOB010000038.1, forward strand.
GATTCTTCTGCCCACAACGTCATCTGCCACAACACCTTCATAGACAACTCTCAACAAGCCTATACCCGCG
>JAUWOB010000097.1 GCA_030612345.1 Dehalococcoidia bacterium
CAACGGAAAACACGGGACTATAGGCTGGGTGCCCATCTGGTACCTGTACCGCTCCCTGCCCTTCCACTCCCTGGCCGCCCTCTACACCCTGGCTGATGTCGCCCTTGTCACCCCTCTCAGAGATGGGATGAATCTTGTGGCCAAAGAATACATCACCACCAAGATAGACGGGAAAGGTGTTCTGATACTCAGTGAAACCGCCGGAGCTGCTCAGGAGCTGGGTGAGGCACTCATCATAAACGCCAATAACCGGGAAGAGATTGTCCAGGCACTGGCCAAAGCCCTGGAAATGCCGGAACAGGAGCAGATAGAGCGCAACCGCATCATGCAGAAACGGCTGCGTCGCTACAACGTGGTGCGCTGGGCAGATGAGTTTATGGATAAACTGCTTTACACAAAGAAGCTTCAGCGGGAGATGGCAGCAAAGGCGCTGACCAATGAGATGCAGAGGCGACTGGTCAGCGACTTCCAGAAGAGCGATAGATCACTACTGCTCCTGGATTATGATGGCACACTTGTCCCTTTCTCACCCAGACCGGTGGAAGCGATGCCAGGACCTGATCTCTTAGGATTGCTCGAGAAGCTGGCCCGTAACCCTGGAAACGAAGTGGTGCTCATAAGCGGACGGGACAAAGAGACCCTGGAGAAATGGTTCGGCGGACTCAATGTAGGACTGGTGGCCGAGCATGGCGCATGGATCAAAGAAAAGGGCGGAGAATGGGAGACGATAGAAACACTGACAAGTGAGTGGAAAGAGGAGGTGTACCCCATACTTGAGTCATTTGTGGATAGAACCCCTGGCTCCTTCATTGAGGAAAAGGAGTTCTCCCTGGTCTGGCATCATAGAAAGGCCAACCCCGGGCTGGGCGAGCTTCGAGCCCGCGAGTTGATAAACAATCTCTCCAATACGCTCGCCAATCTGGACCTTCAGGTGCTGGAAGGAAGCAAGGTAGTGGAGGTGAAGAACGCCGGCATAAACAAGGGGCATGCGGCCTTGCGATGGCTTTCCAGAGAGGAATGGGGCTTTATACTGGGCATGGGCGACGATTGGACCGATGAGGATACCTTCAAGGTCCTCCCCTCTACAGCGTGGTCGATAAAGGTGGGGTCTGGCGCTTCGGCGGCCAGATTCAGCCTTGGTTCCCCGGACGAAGCGGCGGCTCTGCTCACAAAGATGGTAGGAGAGAAAGCGTAGCTGCCCGATAAACGAGCCAACTACAAGAACTGGACTCTCCTCCGCCTGCTCAACTTGAACCAGGGATGAAAGCTGATTATGCTTTCAGCGCTGACTTCCTTGCTGACAGCCCCGCTTACGACCATGCTGATGGCCGTGAGATAGTCAGCAATCCTGTCGGGCAGGAGGAAGTGCTGCTCCACATACTCCCTGCCCTTGTCGCCTATCGCCTCAGCAGCCCGGGGGTTCCCCAGTAAGTAGATTACCTTTTGTGCCGTCTTGCGCGGCGTCCGGTAGAAGTATCCTGTATCGCCATCCCGAATCTGAAGAGGCATGGCGCCTGCGTCAGCGGCTATCACAGGCTTGCCCTTCCACAAGGCCTCGGTGATCACCAGCCCAAAACCTTCTCTGGTGGACGGCTGCATTATCACAGTGGCCGCCCGCTGCAGCGCGTTCACCTCCCTCCAATTCTCCAGACGGTCCTCCAGCGAAAGATTCAGCACGTGCACACCCTCATCATCCTTCGTATCTTCATAAACCCGGGATAGAATTCTCTCTCCTTCCGGATCATCGGCGGCCAGGCCGCCTGCCAGCACAAGCTGGCATACTCTTTCCTTCCTCACCTGGCGATAGGTGGCAACGGTCCTGTCTATCCCCTTCCAGGGGTCAAATCTCCCGATCTGAGCGATGATCGGGACTTTGGGGTCTATGTGATATTTAGCTAGAACCCTGTCTATGTCCCCCTGACCCAATTCCCTGTTCTTCTCAGAAAGAGGGTCGATGAAGGGTGGGATGATGAACTTGGGCAGCAGCCACCGTGAGATGATATAGTGCGCCGCCGAGAATATGGCGGCGTCATAGTGCTGAGTCCACTCGGTCAGGAAGTCCCACAAGCCGGGGGTACCCTCTATGGTCTCTTCGTCGATATCTATGTGGCATCTCCAGAGCCAGGTTTCTCCCTGCCTTCTGAGATAGCGGCTCAAGGCCAACGGCTGCGGGTCATGCACATTTATCACATCCGGTTTGTAATCAATGAGATTCTGCCTAGCACACTCCTCAATGGTGCATATATAGGTCTCCCGCTGCTCCGGAGTGAAGGAGCCCGCCTTGCCCTGTAGCAAGTTGTGTAACTCCTTAGTGCCTTCGTAGTACTCCCGGGGACCCCGGACTATCTTCCATTCAGTTTCTATGCCCAGAGTATTCAGGAAGGGGACGGCGCTGTAAAGTATCTCAGCGACGCCTCCTCCCTGGGCGGTGGCATTCAGCTCCAGTATTTTGAGGCCTTTCACCCGCTGAGTTGTCTTCTGCAGCCTCTCCATCCTCTCCTCTCCCACAATAGGGACATAGGCCTCCGGAGGAGATGCGGAGAAAGGGCAGAAGTCCTTTCTCTTGCTGTAAACTGTTCCGTCCGGCAGGACGGAAGAGACACCTGCTTTCGTCATTCCAGATCTCCGTCTTACAGATTGAGCCAGGGTGGAGCCACCCTGTGCCACGGAATCGGTTGATTCTACACTTCGACAGCACACGCTGGCAAGCCTGCTCGTTCCAAGCTCTTTCAGCAAATCACAAGATCTGCTAAACGGGTTGCCTGAAACCTTTCCTTCAGGCTCATTTTTAAATTGAAATAGACTGCCTGCGATTCAAATCGTCCAAAATGCAATCCTGGTATCGGATGAAATAGCTTTGAAATTGAAGATGGGGCGCCCGGCTACAATTGATAAGTTCCACTCTCAAGGGGAGAAGCTAGCAACTGACCTGCGGTTTTCCCCAATTCAGCGAACTCGGCTGGCGCTGTCCCTGGCCGGGTTAAATTGGGCAAGAAAGCAATCGATGTCTTGTAGCCTATATCTTCTTCGGTCACCCCGAGGGTTGATGCCGTAGGCTACTATTCTCCCTTTATCACTCCAACGCTTCAAGGTATTGGGGTGGACGTGGAGGACCTCGGCTACTTCCCTTGGCGTAAGCGTTTTGTCCATCCTCTCAGAATCCGCCATTTTCTACTCCATCTACTACTTAATCAAGCTATCTCAATATAACCTACGCCATCCAAGCATACAATCACCAGATGGTGCTGTTTTGGGTGGGAAATCGTACCGCTTGGGCTAGAAAATGGTATTGCTCGCGGTGGGAAATGGTACTCGAGCGCCGGGCAGCCTGTGTCTCGGGTCATCCAGGACCTCAGCGGGAGTCGTCAACCGTCCCGCCTGATTCAGCACAAACTGAGGAGAATTCCTGTCTGAAGTGCTAGAATGTCCTCTGGAGGAAGCATGTCCTGCAGAATGCTGGTAGCGACAGGAGAATTGCCTTTAGGCAGGTTGCTGGACGATTTCAAGCTGATGGCACAAAACAAGAATGAAGAGCATGAACACCGTTGCGACCCAGATCATATCCAGGGGGACGGTTGGGGCATGGTGACGGGCAAGGCGGGAGGGTTCGAATGTAATAAGAACGTCATGCCCTGCTGGAGAGACCCGAGATTCATCGACCTCCACGAAGTTGATCTGGATTTCATCATGCTGCACGCCAGGAAAGCCTCGCCGGGCATGGCAGTCAAGTACGAGTTCACACACCCGTTCGAGGAGGATGGCTGGTACTTCTGCCACAATGGGACGATTCATGATTTTGCGGTCAGGGAGAGGAGCGACGCACAACAGCTATTCGCGCTAATCCTGAAGAATGCAGGGCAATGCCCAAACACAACGGAAGCCATAAGAAGGACGGTCAAGTCCCTGAAGGATTATTCAGCGCTCAACTTCATGCTGTTCAAAGACGATCGCGTTTACGTCCTCAACATGTATGGAGGACGGGGAGAGAAGACTCCGAACTACTTCACCATCAAGTACCTGCAGGCAGACGATTACACAGTCATATCCTCTGAACGGTTGCCGAGCTGCGGCACACAATGGAAGGAAATGCAAAACGCCACGCTTTTGAAACTAACAATTCCGCAGCGAAGAATCGAGCTTTGCGACATAACAAGTGAAGAGGCAGTAAGGCTCTAACAGCGGGCGATGCTTTCACTAGCCATGACGCGCCAGCAGCTTTCATGCGGGCCTAGGCGCAATTAGAGCTTAGTATCTCTTCCAGGACCTCCCTCCAGCTATCCCCCAGGAGCCTGGTGTCCAGCTTGATCTGTGTGGCGCCTATTTTAAGTGCGGAATCAAGGTGTTTCGTCATAACTCCCCTTGCCCCTCTTATCCTTCGACTTCGCTCAGAACAAGCCTTAAGAGGGGAATCAGCAGTTCGGAGCTTTATCACGATTTGCCTTCCCTGTGTGGCAATGGAGCTCAACTCAGCCCTCGTAGCCAGAACCTTGATTCTCA
>JAUWOB010000147.1 GCA_030612345.1 Dehalococcoidia bacterium
GTTGGCATGCATGACCGACACTAACACCGTATCATCCCTTAAGCTACGGCGCACATCATCCGGGTCGACCAGGCCGATCTTGTCCACAGGGACTTCACTAACCTCGAATCCCCGCTTTGCCAGCGTTCCGGCTGACTGCAATACGGAGAAGTGCTCAATAGCGGAAACGACCACATGCCTGCCCTTGTTCTGCCCCGCCAGTGCCAGCCCCTTTACGGCTAGATTATTGCTCTCTGTGCCGCTGCCCGTAAAGATCACCTCATCGGCCTTAGCGCCGATAACGTGGGCTACCTGTTCGCGGGCAGCCTCCATGGCCTCGCGGGCCCCATCTCCCCAATCATGCAGCGACGACGGATTACCGAAGATATCGCCCAGATAGGGCATCATGGCTTTCCGGACTTCAGGCAGAAGCGGTGTGGCCGCTGTGTTGTCCAGGTAGATTTTTGTCATGCTAGCACTTCCCTGAAGTGCCGTCCCTGTGAACCGGACTTCACTCCTATATCTGAGCGAATAGCGTTAAGTGAGGCTGGCCAAATGCCCGGTTGGTCTCCCGATGCAACGCTCCATCCTCGAGACAGCTTTCCGGGCCATGCAGCCGCACAGAGAATGAAGTCCCTCTTATTATAGCCCTCTTTGGGCAAACAGCAAAACCTTCGGCTGGCATCTCCGACTTCCGGGCAATCCCTGCCTCGTGCGACAGGACGGTCACTCCCGGATACTCGATATCCCTTACTCGACTGCTTGTCTGATTCTCCGCAAAAGGCTAAAATATCCGTTGAGACTTCTGGCAAGAGGGACTCGAGTCGAGCGGGTGAATGATAGGAGGTGCCGGCCACGGCAGTGGCAAGATGCAGAACTGAGCTCAGCCTTCCCGAGGCACCGAGGTCTAAACCAGGAGGATTTCAGTCTCGACTAAGAGGCGGTACAAGGCCAGTCAATAGATCAAAGCAAGGAGGTGTCTGAAGAATGTCCATCACTTTTTCCACCGGCGAACTCATCAACATAGCTATTGGTAACGAGAGAAGGGGAATTGCCTTCTACGATATCATGACCAGGTCGGCCGATAGTGCCTCAGCCCGCCGGGTCTTTAAGTATCTTGCCGACATGGAGAGAGACCATATCCAGATCTTCCAGGGTATGCTCGCTGAGGTCGACAAATACAAGGTGCCGGAGAACTATGCCCGGGAATACGGCGATTATCTTCAGGCGCTGGTTGACACTGCTATATTTACCGATGAACTGGTCACCAGCGAAATCGCCACCCAGGCGGACAGTGATATCAAGGCCCTGGAATTAGCCATAGGCGCTGAAAAGGATGCCATACTCTTCTACTACATGATGAGAGAGATAATGCCCCAGCGGGCACAGCCGATGGTGGATAAGATTATAGCTGAGGAGAAATCGCATCTCAGGCAGCTCTCCGAGTTGAAGCAGAAACCGGCTGCCCCATAACCCCGTGGTGACACAAAGGGACAAGCGGAACGGTATGTGAATGGCAAGTCAGGAGACTCTCAACAGGATTTCGGAGAAGCTGGCCTGTTACGGCAGGACTCCAGCCTGATCTCTGAGGAGGGACTATACCCATGCTGCGGGCGATCTTCACAAACATGTCGGTCAAGATGCCTCTGCGCAGAAAGCTCTATCTTGTTCTGCGCAATAACATGATCAAGATAGGCAGGCGGCAGAGGTGTTGCGGGCATCCCGGTGAGCCCGGCTGCTGACAATCAGCCAGATGAACCTCTCGTGAAGAGGTTGCGGCCGATCCTGACGCATTCCCATTGCGCCCTGTCGTCTCTTATTCACCCGACCCCGCCGGACGTTGCACCGCGTTGATCTTCCGGCCCACAATACCGGCGTTCGACGAATATCTGTGCTCGGCCCCCTGCACCGCCAGGGCGGCCGTGGCGGTAGTAATGCCATCAGGATTGGTACCCGCGCATAGGGTTTCAAAGAGACCGTATCCCCACCCCTCTGCAGCCGCGAACCTTCGCAGCTGAGTGGAAGAATCGGGGTAAGAGGATTTGAACCTCTGACCACCTGAACCCCATGTAGCCAGTAGAGAAAGCAGAGGCCGCTTGCCTCCTTCGGTTCATATTGTATACTGGCTGATTGGCAGAAATGTCAACAATGAGTATCATCCAATGCCGTGACAAATGATAACACAAAGATCGTCATCCGGTCCGGACGTCTGATAACAATATAGCATATATGCTAATCATACTCGCAAGAATGGATTTGACATCTGGACAGGCGAAAACATCTTTCTCAGGCAATGCACGCGAAGCCGGAATAAGAGAGCCTGTAATGGCCTCCTGGTGAAGACACGTCAATCAGAGAGATGAATTCAGAATAAACTAAGATGGCTCGCCTGGTAGACTTCGCGGGCTATGCCCTGAATTGGGTTATAATAAGCCCGACAATCACATGATACCAAAGACCTGTATCAATCAGGGGCCATAACTCGTGGCTATACGACGACATTTCCTGGGTTGGGACGAGCCGGTTACGGCCAGGGTGCGGCAGTTCCTCCTGCCGCCAGAGCTTTCAGGCCCCGTTGACCTGGAGTCCCAATTG
>JAUWOB010000050.1 GCA_030612345.1 Dehalococcoidia bacterium
TCATGAACTGCATCTCGAAAATGCCGGGTATGATGACCATCAGCGTATAGATCCCTACGCCATCCCTCTCGACGGCGAAGACAATCCCCTTGTCAGCCAGGGCCTCCAGGATACTCTCCACCTTCTCACTATCGCCGCCCACAATAGCCCTGGCAAATCTCCCCGCAGTAACCGGGCCCATGGGCATCCTGGCTGCCAGTTCCGCCTCTTCGGGGGTAAAAAGCTCCTCCAGGAGAGCGAACAACTCCTGACACTTCACCACAGGCATCGTTCCACCTCTCAGATTCAAAGCATCAGCTAACTCTTCATAGACATGGTCGGCCATAAGTGTAACCTCCTTTCGCTGCGTTACTCAGCCTCGATATCCCTCACCCGAAGCTCCGTGCCGCTAACGATGTCTATATCCTGCCCCTGACATCGGGGACAGAAATAGCTATAATCCTCCACAGGAAAATCCTCTTCGCACTTTCTGCATCTGCCGATCAATGGAGTAATCTCCAGGTTGAGATGTGCTCCGCTGGCGATAGTGTTCTCCGACATGAGACCAAAACAGAAGATAAGCTGCGCCGGGATGATCCCCCTCAACTGACCTGCCAGCACATTGACCCTGACGATTCTGCTAGCATTTCCCTTTGTGGCTGCCGCAACCGCAATATCGACTATACTGCGAGCCATTGCCATCTCATGCACGAGAGTTAGTCCCGAACTTCTTCTGGTAGCACCCGGAAAGCCACGCCGTCCACTCTGCAATCCCCTCGCCCGTGATGCACGATATATCGATGATCTCTATGCCCGGATTGATCTTTCTGGCGTTCGCCTTCGCCTCCTTCAAACCGAAATTAGTGTATTTCAGTAGATCAATCTTGTTGACCAGAAGCAATGAGGACTCCCTGAACATTAGCGGGTACTTGAGAGGCTTTTCATCACCTTCGGTCACGCTGAGAATCATGATCTTGAAATCCTCGCCTACCTTGAATTCAGCGGGGCAGACCAGATTGCCCACGTTTTCGATAACAAGCACATCAACACTCGCCAGATCAATGTGCGGCAGCGCGGAGGAAATCATATTGGCGTCAAGGTGACAGGCGCTGCCTGTGTTCAACTGCACCACGGGGAGATCATACTTATCCAGTCGCTCCTTGTCGCGCGTGGTCTCAATGTCCCCCGCGATTATCCCCAGGCGTAACTTGCCCTGCAGTGCCTCAGCAGTTCTCTCCAGCAGGGTGGTCTTGCCCGCCCCCGGCGAACTCATCAGATTGAGCACCAGATTCTTGTGTCTGTCGAAGACCTCCCTGTTCCCAGCCGCGATACGGTCATTGGCCTCAAGTACGTCAGTCATTACGTTGATCTTCATGACGAAATCCGCCGCATGCTTGTGGTGGGTAGCCTTGCCGGCTTAGTATAGCACTCGCCACTTCATACATGCAAAAACCGCGGAGTTCTGCGGGCGCGACGACGATGATATAGAAAGGCTTGACCCGTACCTCGATGAATGTGCTCGATTGACGACTCAGGTGCTATAATCAGGACAAACATGTTCGAAGGAGGAAACACTATGTTTACAACACGCATAACCGAGCTCTTTGGCATCAAGCATCCTATCATACAGGGCGGAATGATGTGGATTTCTCGAGCAGAACTGGTAGCCGCAGTGTCCAACGCCGGGGGACTGGGCATCCTCACGGCATTTACGTTTCCCACCCTCGAGGAACTGGCCGCTGAAATCAGGAAGACCAGGCAGCTTACCGATAAACCCTTCGGGGTGAATATAACGCTGTTGCCCACCCTCCGGCCTGTGGATATTGACGGATACTTGGATACGGTTATCAGCTCCGGAGTACGGATTGTAGAAACAGCCGGCAGAAGCCCTGAGCCATATATGGAACGGCTCAAGGCCGCTGGAGTGAAGGTGATACACAAGTGCACGGCAGTCCGCTTCGCGCGCACCGCCCAGCGAATAGGCTGTGATGCGGTTAGCATCGATGGTTTCGAGTGCGCCGGACATCCCGGCGAGGAGGACGTTACCTCGCTTGTGCTCATTCCTCTGACTGCCGACGCAGTGGACATTCCCGTTATTGCCTCCGGAGGCTTCGGCGATGGACGTGGCCTTGTCGCCGCCCTGGCACTGGGAGCAGAAGCGGTCAATATGGGTACCCGCTTTATGGCGACTAAGGAGGCGCCCGGACATGCCAGAGTGAAAGAGCTACTGCTCACGGCATCCGAGCGCGACACGGTGTTGCTGCTGCGGTCATTCCGTAACACGATGAGAATGCTGAAAAACCCCACAGCCGAAAAGGTGCTGGAGCTGGAAAAGCAAGGTGCCGATATACATCAACTCGAATCACTCATTGGCGGCAGAGCAGGCCTGAAAATGCTGGAATCGGGTGATGTTGATAGCGGCCTGCTTAGCGTGGGCCAGGTGGTTGGACTTATCCATGAGATCCCCACGGTCAAGGACTTGATAGACAGGACAATCAGGGAGGCGGAAGAGGTTGTCTCCAGAATAGGCGCCGGCGGCCTTTTCCAGCCACTGCGCAGTCCCACAGATGTTAAGAAGTGAGCTACAAACCATACCGGCCTATAGACACGATACTATCCGCAAGCGCTACCACGTCATTAGCCAGACAGGAGGACGCTGCCTTGCTGGTCCCTAAACTGACGGAGCTATGATATGAAAGATGATTCTCCGGGATCATTCTTATGGAGGTGGCTGGAGTGTCTACTCGAGACGCTCTGACAATCCAGGAACTGAAACGGGCTGTTGCTGAAGGCAAGAACTGGTATCTAGCCGTGCTTGAAGCCATTCGCCTGTGGCATAGTCCCGAAGAGGACTGTGAGGGGCGGCATTATCGCTATCTTGTGGACAACGAAGCTTTCGACTGGCTTGTTCTGGCGGAGAGGTTATGCGAGGAACTCAACGCGCTTATACCGGAAGAGGAGCGGCTTGGTCTTCTCTTCTCTGCCATGCCACCAGCAGGATCACCTGGAGGTGAGTTCAGGAAAATGATCGGTGCCGCCAAATACCAGGCACACCTCAACTACTTCTATGGCATTCTTGTGGAGAGATTTCTGGTCTTGGCTGTAATCGAGGAGATACGAAAGGAAAAGAGAGTCTTAGGCTTGACCAGCGATAACGGAGTGGGCGACGAGGCCTACCGGCGCATTTATGGTGCCAGTCAGTCTGCCCTTCTGAAGCAATTCAGAAAGGAAAGACACTATCGTCACGTCAGATCCATAAGCTTGAGCGAGCTCACTGAGTTCACCTATTGGCTCTTCAAGTATCGGGTAAAAATGCGTGATAAATCCTGCGTCGCTAGCGATACCAAAAAGGCCCTGGCAAAGCTGCACGAGATGCTGAAGCTCAAAGGCAAGCCACTCTACCCATCCGCACCTGAAGGCTGAGAGCTATCATCTGATGGCGAGTCAAGTTGAGATAGTTCTCGCTGCAGCCTTTGCAGCTTATCTTCGAGCATAGCAAGCTTCTGTTTCTCTCTTTCAACAGCCTGAGACGGCGCTTTGCCTAAGAAAGATCCATCTCTTAGCCTGGCTTCAAGTTGGGCGATTCGTCCTTTGATTTCCTCGCTTTCCTTGCCCAGCCGCCGTTCCTCAGCAGGCCCGTCCACCATGCCTGCCAAAGGCAGAACCACCTCAGCCTCCTTCAGAACTAAGACCAAAGCCCTGTCTTGGGAAGTCCCCCGTTCCCGGCGACCGAGTATTGTTAAGGGGCGAGCTTTAGCGGCTGCCTCCATTATGCTTGCCTGCGCTATGAGATCAGAAAGAAGCTCGTCGGTATAGACCCGGGCCTCAATCCATTTGCCTGGCATTACCTTGTACTGAGCACGAACGTTACGGATGGAGCGGACAATCTCTACTACGGAATCCATGACCCGCTCCGCTTCCGGAGCAAAGGCTCTATCATCAGCCAGAGGATAAGGAGCTATCATTATGGAAGCCGGCATCTGGTCTTCGGCGGGGAGACGCTGCTGCAGACTCTGCCAGAGCTCCTCCGTAACGAAAGGCATAAAAGGATGCAGAAGACGCAGTGATTTCTCCAGGGTACCGGCCAGGAAGGGCAAAGGTGAAGGAGCTGATTGGCTGCGAAGTCTAATCTTGGCAATCTCAATATACCAATCACAGAACTTCGACCAGACAAAATCGTAGATCTGCTGCTCTGCCTCACCAAACTGGAACTCCTCCATCAGTCCGGTTACGTTAGCGATAAGGCGATTCAGCTGGCTGTTGATCCACCGGTCTTCTATTCTCTGTGGTTGTCCCGACAAGATCGGGATGGTCTGAGCTTCGGCACCCGCTGCGTCCAAACTCTGAAGGATGAATCTGCTGGCATTCCATAGTTTATTGACGAAGTTGCGGCCAGATTCGAACTTACCTGTACCTACACTCATATCATTGCCCGGTGTGCTGCCGGTGGTCAGAGCAAAGCGGACAGCGTCAACACCATAGTGACCTATGGGCTCGGCGGGATTCATAGCCTTCCCTCGCAGTTTGCTTTTGCTCATCTTCTCTCCGCTCTCATCCCGAATCAGGCCATGGAAGTACACGGTGTGGAAGGGTATCTCGCCCATATTCTCCAGCCCCATCATGATCATCCTGGCGACCCAGAAGAAGATGATGTCATAGGCCGTTTCCATTACCGAGCCGGGATAGAAGTAGCGGAGGTCATCGCTGTCCTCCGGCCAGCCCAGCGTAGAATGCGTCCATAGCGCCGAGCTAAACCAGGTGTCAAGGACATCCGGGTCCTGGATAAGTTGTCCTGACCCACAGTGAGTACAGGCCGTCGGTTCCTCTACTGAGGCGGTCACCTTGGCACAGTCCTGACAGTACCAAACAGGGATGCGATGTCCCCACCACAGCTGTCGACTGATACACCAATCCCTGATGTTCTCCATCCAGTGGAAATATATCTTGACGAATCGTTCCGGGATTATGGTGATCCTGCCGTCCTTGACGGCCTCGATAGCGGGTTTGGCTAAGGGCTGTGTCTGGACAAACCACTGCAGGCTTACTCTGGGTTCAACCATCGTCTGGCAACGATCACAATGCCCTACTGAATGAGAGTAAGGCTCGATTTTCTCCAGAAGGCCTTTGTTTCTCAAGTCGGCCAATACCTTATCTCGGCAGGCAAGCCTTACCAGTCCACGATAGGGCCCGGCGTTCTCGTTCATAGTGGCATCAGGATTCATGATGTTGACCAGGGGCAAGTCATGTCGCTGCGCGATCTCAGCGTCTGTGGGGTCATGAGCTGGAGTTATCTTCAACGCGCCGGTGCCGAAAGAAGTATCAACAGCCTCATCGGCGATTACGGGAATGTCCCTTTCTATGATAGGGAGGGTGACGCTGCTACCCACGAGATTCCTGTAGCGCTCATCCCGGGGATGTACCGCCACAGCCGTGTCGCCCAGGAAAGTCTCGGGGCGGGTAGTAGCTACGGTCACGAAGCCCTCGCCCCCAGCACGCGGATAGCGGATATAGTAAAGGTGTCCGACAATATCCTTGTGCTCTACCTCGAGGTCAGAGAGGGCGGTTTGGCAGCGGGGACACCAGTTTATCATGCGCTCGCCGCGATACACTAAGCCCTTGTGGTACAAACCTACAAAGGCAGTACGTACTGCCCTACTTGGGCCTTCATCCAGTGTGAACTTCTCCCTGGTCCAGTCGCAGGAAGCCCCCAGTAACTGGTGCTGATGCCTGATCTCCTTCCTGCTCTTATCAGCCCATTCCCATACGAGTCTTGTGAAATCTTCCCTACCGATCTCTTCCTTAGTGCGCCCTTGCTTAGCCAGTCGCTGCTCCACAACTACCTGCGTGGCGATCCCGGCATGGTCGGTTCCCGGCAACCATAAGGTGGGCTCTCCCCTCATCCTGTGCCACCGCACCATAATATCCTCAAGTGTCGCCGTCAGGGCATGCCCCAGGTGAAGGTCACCGGTAACATTCGACGGCGGCATGATGATGACGAAAGGCTTCTTACCGGGGTCTATTTCAGGAGCGAAATAGCCCTTCTTTAGCCAGAAGTCATACCACTTCTTCTCTATCTTGCCGGGTTCATAGGCCTTAGGTATCTCAGGCATTAACTCTAATCCTCTCTTATGTGCCGGCTATCATATGGGAAGTAATCCTGATATCTGAGCAGATTCCAGGTTCCCCGTTTGCACGCTGCCTGGTCAACGGGATTCTGGTTCTGCAAGAAGCTGCGCCACCCTATCCAGGACCCTCTCAGCCACCTCATGCTTGGTCAACAGAGGCAGGCCATCAACCCCGCCTTCTTTATCGATTATGGTCACCCGGTTGGTATCAACACCGAATCCACTATCGCTAGATGTAATATCGTTGGCTACGATCAAATCAAGTCCCTTTTGCTTTAGCTTTTCCCTGGCATTTTCCTCCAAGTTGGCGCTCTCAGCCGCAAAGCCCACTTTGATGAAGTTTCCCTTAACAGTGCCTAAGATGTCCGGAGTGCATTCCAGTTCCAGGGTTAACCCGGCATCTCCCTTCTTGATCTTCTGTCCAGCTGCGCTCTTGGGGCGATAATCGGCCACAGCTGCCGCCATGATCAGGGCGTCAGCCTTGGGAGCCAGATTCTCTACCGCCTGACGCATTTCCTGAGCAGTGTTTACCTTGATGACGTCAACGCCTACAGGTTCGGCTAACCAGGCAGGCGCAGTAACCAATGATACCTTAGCGCCCCGATCACGGGCCGCTTCAGCCAGAGCATAGCCCATCTTCCCTGACGAGCGATACTGATGTAACGGACCGCATCGATAGGTTCTTGCGTACCGCCTGCCGTAACCACGACATGGCGGCCGGCCAGGTCTCCAGCTCT
>JAUWOB010000049.1 GCA_030612345.1 Dehalococcoidia bacterium
CGGGTTGTTTTCCAGCCTCTCCCTCACCGAGCTGCCTCCGCGTGCCTCCCTCGCTGAATTGTTTCCCCCCCTCGCCCTCACGGAATTGTTTTCCAAAAAACACTCTCTCAATTTCGGCCTCTTGATCTGGGCTGTAGCCCAGCGAATCTCAGGTGAAAAGTTTGATTCCGTTGAACTCGGGGGGATTATGAGAGGCAGTGATCATAAGGCCAGCGGCAAAGCCCAGCTCCCGGGTGAGCAATGCCAGCGCCGGGGTAGGCAAGACGCCCAGGTCAACTACGTTTGTGCCACTGGAAAGCAAGCCTGAGTTGACTGCTTCCTTGATCACATCCCTGCTTATCCTGGTGTCGGTAGCGATACAGACTGTGGAGGCTCGTGGCAACGTAGCGCCTATGGCCCCTCCAACCCGGCGGCAGAAATCAGTCGATAACTCGCGGTCGACTACGCCCCGGATGCCGCTGGTTCCGAATAGTCTCCCAGTGTTCATTGTCTGTCTGACCGTGTCGTCCTCAGCAAGGCGTAAGACCTCCCAGATTCCCTTAGATAGGCTCGGGACACGCTTCGCTCGCGAAGCTCAATTACAGTGGCATGAATGGTGAGTAGCAAACTTAGATAGAGGATAGCACGGAATCGGGTCGTTGGCAATGAACACACGGCGCAATAGCATATGCTAAACTATGCTTCGCCCTCATAGGCAGCACTGTTCTGGGAGCACACAATGACAAGGGAAATAGCATGGGTTCTGCTGATTACCGTTGTGCCCATCAGTGAATTAAGAGGCGGTATTCCGTTAGGCATATTGCGCTATGGGCTGGACCCCTTGTTTGTGTTCTCCTTAGCAATCATCGCTAATGCCCTGGTTTTCTTCCCCATCTTCTTCTCTTTGCGGCTCTTCTACAGCAAGATTCTGTCCCGAATCTCTTTGTTCGACAGGTACCTGGATAGCTTGAGAAGACGAGGCAAGCCGAAGGCTGATAAATATGGCTATTGGGGACTGCTCTTCTTTGTCGCTATACCCTTGCCCATCACCGGGGTATATACGGCGACCGCTCTGGCCTGGCTGCTGGATATGGATTGGAGAAAGGCCTTTCCTCCCGTAGGGATCGGGGTAGTCATAGCTGGCATTATGGTACTGCTGGGCACCCTGGGTATAGTTGAGGTTTTTGACATCTTTCTCAGCAGCTAGTCATAGTCGTAACTGCAATTGTAGTGCTCGTGGTAAGTGCCCTAGTAGAGTTGCAGATAGTGAGCACACCACGGATGATTATTACAGCATGGCTACTCGACGCACAACCGCCGATTCTGAGTCGGGTTTTCTGCAACGGAGCACTTCGGTCTCCGGCATAATCGACGATGAAAGGCTGGGCATCCTAATGCAATCATACCCAGCCTTTCAGAGGCTCTAGCACCCGCAGTATTAACTTCAGCTCTTCCCTATTCTGAACATCTTGGTCCCGCATACGGGACACACACCTTGAGTGGCCGGCCTGCGGTTCTTCATGATTATGCTTCTGGTGTTCTTCATCTCCCTCTTGGCGCGGCACTTCATACAGTATGCTTGCATGTGTTCACCTCCCTTTTTGTAATAGGATAGGCCATCCATTGCACGAATGTCAATAGTTTTCGCCGATATTCCTCAAATATCCGAAGGAATCTCGTTGCGCATGCCCGCTACTGCTGACTGCAACCCGGATATTGATGCGAGGAGGAGACGGATCATGTGATGGATGCTTGTTCTAAGGGTATGATGTCGAGAATCAACGAGCATGAAGGTTCTGGTAACGAGTTCACCGGCGATAGGCGGGGTAACATGCGCGGCTGGTCTGGCAGACGACTTAGATCTGGAACCGCTGTAGCACCTCAGGCACCTGCTGGCTTGCCCGGGCACGATGGCTGATCTGATTCTTAATCTCTATAGGAAGTTCGGCCATGGTCTTCCCTATGTCAGGAAGAAAAAAAACGGGGTCATAGCCAAAACCACTTTCTCCCCTGGGCTCAAAGGCAATCATGCCATGGCACTCGCCATAGCATATCTCGGCGTGACCTTCCGGACTAGCTATAGCAATGACGCACTTGAAACGGGCCGTCCGTCTCTCCCAGGGCACGCCTTCTAGTTTGGCTAAGAGGAAGCTTACTTTGTCTGAATCAGCAGCAGCGTCACCGGCAAAGCGAGCTGATTTGACTCCCGGCGCCCCGTTGAGGGCATCCACCTCCAATCCCGAGTCGTCGGCAAGGGCGGCAAGCTGGCTCAGTCGGGCATAAGCCAGAGCCTTCAGTCGAGCATTTTCCTCGTAAGTATTTCCCGACTCGGTGACGACTTCCGCTATTAGTTCTTCGGCCAGCGTAGTGAATGGATAACCAAGCCCGCCCAGGAGAAAGCGATACTCCCTGACTTTCCCCGGATTGGAGGTAGCTAAGAGAAGCCTCGGCATTTCTTGCCCTTTCGGAAAGTCATCATGGCTGCCCCCGGCCCAGCGCAGTCTGCGGTCTTCTGCCGTATCTTGCCTCTCTTCAAGACTAGATGTCCTGAAATCTGGGTGCCAGCTTCTTAGCTACTTCGGGCATGGTGGTGTATTCCATTTCCTCAAGCGGCAGACGATGTGGTTCAAACGGACCCATTCGACGCAGGAAATCCGCCATGATATTCGCCTGATGGCGAGCCTCATCGAAAGCAGGGTCATCAAAGAGGTCACGAGGCCCGATGAACTTGCCGTTGGCCATTTGAAAACCAGCAGCTATTACTCGCGGCGGACCGTCAAAGCGGCAAGGATTGCTTTCGCGCATGGCTACCGGCATTAACGGGCCGTGGTGCGAGCCTCTCATCCAGCCCTCTACTATATGTGGAGAGGCAAAAGGCTCCAGGATTTCGCCCACAGCGGGGAATTTTCCCTGGGAGCGGACGATGCAGACGGGATCGTCTTTGCCTACATATCTGCCTGCCATGAGAGACAATCTCTCAGTAGAGGAGACAGCAGCGATTTCACCACTCTCCCTATGGTAAATCGCCTTGATGGCATAGCGGCCCGGTGCGCCAAGAAAGACGAGCATGTCGTAGATTTCCTCAGGAGCGTTAAAGGTTATCTTCTTGCTCCCTTTGACGTCGTGGACTTCAAATGTGAACCCAGAGTGCATGTTAGAGGCAATAACCAGGCCAATTGTATTAAAAGGGTCAGCAAATATCTTATACAGGGGCAGGTTCCATGCGCCAGACGCAGTTTTGTCTGCCATGAGTATGATTATGGTTTCAGCTTCGCGCTCCGAAAACTGCATCTCGGCGATCCCAGGTCCCATACCCCTGACGTTGCCGGAGAAAGCATTAGCCAGAAGGTCCTGCCCGGCACCATGTAGCTTCAAACTCTTAGCGACATTGGTGCATTCCACAAATGTGTCCCAGGCCAGCTTGTGGATTTGTTCACTATCTTCGCCCTGCTGATGGGACATTATCAACTGGAGATCATCTCCACAAACTGTAACACGGTGGTCTGTGAGCAGTCCCTGGCTTTGGGCATATTCCAGTCTTTCCTTGGCCCTCTGTACTACATCGGGGTGGCTGGAAGAATGCCCGACATAGCCGCCGACATCTGCCTTGATGACGCTTAAGGTTAGTTCCATTTCACCTCCTGCAGTACACGAGTTTAGCAGGAGACAACTCAAAGGTCAAATTGAGATGAGAGCTGTCTCCTCTTTAGTATTAGATGAAGCCCACCCTCTCTCTCCTGAGAGAGCAAGGTAAGGAGGTTGGGATTCTTCGTCCCATGCCAAACAGACACCAGGCTCGGCCTCAGCTGAAGTTAGATCAGGGCCACGGGGAAGCAGCACGGTTCACCTCACGGGAGAAGGTTCCTTGCCTAGCCTTCTCAATATCTCCCTGGCTGCTATTATACCGGAGGCTGAAGCTTGAACTAAGCCCCGGCTGACACCGGCGCCATCACCGGCGGCGAACATGTTACCGATCTCAGTCTCCAAACAAGGGCTCAACTTCAGCTGATTGGAGTAGAACTTGACCTCCACACCGTAGAGCAAGGTGTAGCGCGAAGCAACGCCTGGAACCAGTTTGTCCATAGCTTGAAGCATCTCGGTGATATTCTTGAGATAGCGATAAGGGAGGGCAAAGCTCAGGTCTCCAGGAGTTGCTGCTTTTAGGCTCGGTTCGATAGGACTATTCTGGAGGCGAGCTTGCGTGGAGCGGCGACCATCCATCAGATCTACCAATCTCTGCACTAGTACACCGCCGCTAAGGACATTTGCCAGCCTTGCCAGATACTTGCCATAGGCGATAGGTTCATGGAAAGGCTCGGTGAAGGTGGTGCTTACCAAGATGGCGAAGTTAGTGTTCCCTGTCCTGGGCTGAGTATAACCGATGCCGTTGACTGTGATCACAGGGTCGGAGCCACCTGTGGACTCCATAATCACCTCGCCTCCGGGACACATGCAGAATGTTCTAACCCGGTCATTGAAGCTCTTGGAGTAGAATTCTAGTTTCGATTCATATAGTGTCGCAGTTAGCTTCTCCATTGTCTGCATCGGTACTTCGACCCGGCAACCTACGTCCACAGGGTTGGATTTAAGGTCTAGTTTGAGCCTCCTAGCTTCATTGCATAGCCATTCTGCTCCCTCCCTCCCCGGAGCTAAGATCAAGTACCGACAGCTTAACCTCTCACCGTTGCTGGTTTCAATAGCTCTCACCACGCTATCGTCAACTATGATATTCCTTGTTGTTGTCCCCAGCCTTATTTCCAACCTGGATGACAGGTGACTCTGCATGGCCTTCAGCGTCTCGTGACAGAGCTCCGTTCCCAGGTGTCGCAGTTTGACGGGCACCAATCTCAGTCCAGCCGAGGCAGCCTCGCTCTCCAATTCAGCTGTGTTTCGTCCCGTTCCATAAACCCTGGGGGGAGCGCCAAATCTGAGGTAGATAGAATCAACATAATCTGTGAGTGCCTGGGTTTGTTCAAGGCCAATCAGTTCTTTGAGCCGGCCACCTATCTCGGTGGACAGAGTCAGTTTACCATCGCTGAAAGCTCCAGCACCTCCGAAACCACTGACCAAACGGCACGGGGAGCATAGGGCACAGCATGCACTGCTGCCTTGAACGGGGCAAACACGAGCATCGATCTCCCCGCCCTTGTCCAGAAGCAAAACGTCGAGGCCGGTGTTACAGAGTTCTAAGCTAGCGAATATACCTGCGGGACCAGCGCCGACTATGACGACATCATAACTGTGGGCCATCGATATTCATTCTGGGGGTCATTGACTTAACCAATCGGTTAGGAGTTTCCTGGATCTAAGGATTTCATCGGCCGCGGAATACGGGTCGACTTCCCCTCTCTCTATCCTATCAATGTAGCTGCTCAGCTGCCCATCTTTCTCGATCGCCTTGAGCAGCTTATGAGTCAGTTTCTGTTCTACGGTTCTTATGAAATCGAACTTGCGTTGCAGTTGGCGGCGCTGCGAAAGCTGATCTGTTTCACAGAGGGCCTGGCGGTGTAACTTGATCTGCTCATAAAGCTCTTCGATGCCGACATCGTTAACTGCTTCTGTGACTACCACGGGTATATTCCACCAACTCGGCTCACGCAGGTGCAGCATAGCTTGGATATCACGTACAAAGCTGTCGGCACCGGGATGATCAGCTTTGTTAACCACAAATATGTCAGCAATCTCAAGTAGTCCTGCTTTCATTGTCTGTATGGCATCTCCAGACTCAGGACATAATGTGACAAGAACAGTATCGGTCTTCTGCATGATATCTACCTCGCTTTGTCCCACTCCCACCGTCTCCACCAGGATAACGTCCTTACCGGCGGCGTCGAGCAACTTGATCACAGCGCTGGCAGTCTGCGGCAACCCGCCCGTACCGCCACGAGTTGCCATACTGCGAATGAAAACTCCATCGTCGAGATAGTGTTGCTGCATTCTTATCCGGTCGCCTAACACTGCCCCTCCCGTGAACGGGCTTGTCGGGTCTACGGCGATTATCCCGACCTTTGAGCCTTGTTTCCTCAGCAGGGCCGTTAGCTTGTCTACCAGTGTGCTCTTTCCTGTCCCCGGGGGGCCGGTTACTCCTATGCAATACGCCTTGCCCACGTGTGGAGCGATGCGCTTCATTATTTCGGGTACCTGGCTGCTTTCATTCTCTACCAGGCTGATGGCACGCGAGAGGGAGACGCTTTCCCCCTTAAGCAATTCTTCCACTAACTTCATAGTCTCGGGAGTCATCGATTGCTGGGTCAGGTCATTCTATAGCTTTCCAGATTGCCAGTCAAATGAATTGAGAGTGAGGGCAAGAAAGGCGGAAACTCGATCCGATTGCGAGCCCGTAATGGCTATGAACAGACACCGGCAGAAACAACTAGCTGTTTCTGTTTCTCTTCACACTGCCCCACCCAGAGGCATTATGTACGTGGGCCTGGTTTGCTCCTCTACCCCGAGGACCTTGCGGACCTCGCTTGCCAACGACGAACTCAGCCCTTGATAACGCCCATCGGTATAGCCATAGCTACTTTTCTGGAAATGCCAGCTTCGTGAACCACGTCCATCACTGCAGCAATATCCTTGTAAGCCTGAGATGCCTCTTCGGCCAACGAAGGAATGCTCTCAGTCCTGACGGTAATACCTCTTTGCTCCAATTCTCGAATCACATCTCTACCATTTATAGTCCGCCTAGCGGCCCCGCGGCTCAACATCCTCCCGGCGCCATGACATGTGGAGCCGAAGCTCTCCTCCATGGCTCTTTGAGTGCCCACAGCCACAAACGAACAGCGTCCCATGTCTCCGGGCACGAGCACAGGCTGTCCTATCTCCTTGTAGCGTCTCGGTATATCCTTGTGGCCTGCCGGAAAAGCTCTGGTAGCTCCTTTGCGGTGTACACAAACCTTGAGCTTGCGACCATCCACTTCATGTTCTTCCATTTTTGCTATGTTATGCGCGACATCATAGATCTGCTGCATGCCCAGTTCTTCGAGATTTCTGCCGAGAACTCTCGAGAAGCTCTCTCTCACCCAGTGGGCAATACACTGCCTATTGGCCCAAGCGTAGTTCGCTGCACAGGCCATGGCCTCCAGATAGGCTTGCCCCTCCGGCGATTCTATCGGGGCACAGGCAAG
>JAUWOB010000082.1 GCA_030612345.1 Dehalococcoidia bacterium
ACCTGATAGTAATCAGAGAGATTGAGGAAACGCCTCCCCTACCGCAGAACACTGTGGCAGTTGTGGCCTTCAACATGACTCCTGCCGATGCCACGTTCGATACGAACATCTTCCTGACACTGGGCTTCGACGAACTGCCCGGCGATGCCGAAGAGGCCACCATAGCCTACTACGATGATATCGCTGGGGTTTGGGTCGCGCTGGACAGCCAACCGGGCGAGCCTAACGGTGTGGCAGAGTTGAACCTGTCTGCGGCCGTAAACCACTTCACTATATTCGCAGTGCTGGTCGGTTTTACCCCGGTGCCTGCCCGCTTCGTGGCCAGCGACCTGAGCATTGAGCCCAGCGTGGAGCGGATATGGGACCCGGTCACCTTCGTGACCAAGACCGGGGAAAGCGTTGACATTACCGCCATTATCACCAACTCCGGTGGTTCGGCAGGCCCCTACACCGTTGCCCTGAAGCTAAATGGACAAACGATAGATAGCAGAACGCTGACACTGGCTGCCGGCGAGAGCCAGCCGGTGACCTTCGCCCTGTCGGACATGGACTACGGGCAGTATGAGGTGGAGGTCGCCGATTTGAGCGGTACCTTCACAACATCACGACCCAGCAACTGGCCGCCTCTTATAATCGTAATAGTCGCGATAGGCTTGATTAGCTGGGCGGTGGTATGGGCCATAAAGAGACGCAAAGCGGCAAGGCAAGACCAGATGGAGATAACCGAGGCTCAGGCCCGGTTATCTCCATCCAACCCCTTCCCGATCTACTACATGTTCCTGTAGAAGTCGCCTGGCTCAGGCTTCTCGAGCAACCTCAAATAGCTCATCGGGGCTCTGCAGATGGTCGATATATAGGACGCCATCGAGATGCTCGATCTCCTGCTCGAGAGCCTGAGCCAAGAGCCCCTGTCCTTTGATGCGAAATGATTTGCCGTATCGGTCCCGTGCCTTGACCCTCACCGTCACCGCTCTCTTTATCTCCCCGAAGTAGCCAGGTATGGAAAGGCAGCCTTCCTGGACCGTTCGCTCCCCTTCCTTCTTCACTATCTCAGGGTTGATCATGACTATGAGTTCCTGCTCCGGCAGCTCGATGACTGCTACACGCAGCAACACTCCTACCTGCGGGGCGGCAAGGCCGGCCCTGTTCGGCTCCGCCCGCAAAGTATCGACCATGTCGTCGATCAGCTTCTGAACGGAGTCATCGATCCTGGTCACTCTCTTGGCTTTCTGCCTCAAGATAGGGTCGGGCAAAGTACGAATCTGTAAGACTGCCATGCTTTCTGTAGAAAGGCGTTTCAGCCTCCCTTCGCCGCAATTATACTACTGCTCGCCGACGAAAATCACCTTCGATGTTCGAGATGAGGACAGTTGACCTTGCTCGCAGCCAGCGTGTAAAATCAGCCCGAAGGTGAGCCGGCCCGGACTGAGCGGCCCGAGACAGTCAGTGGACGTGCCTGCCCTCCGGCGGAACGGGCTGCCGGACGGCCTGAAACCACTCTAGATGAAAGGGGAGACAGATGAAGAATCAAGACGCTGTTCGCCTGGATATCGAGAATACTATAGCCACAGTGCTGCTGAACCGGCCGGAGGTATTGAACGCCTTCAATAGGGATGTTTTCCTGGGACTGCAACGAGCAGCGCAGGCTATCAAGGAAAACCCCGAGGTCAGGGGCGTTATCCTGACCGGCGCCGGCGATAAGGCTTTTAGCGCCGGACTGGACCTGAAGATGGCAGCCTCCGGAAGCGGCCTGGTCGACATTTTCCCACGTTACCGGCACGGCTATGACCTGCTCTACGGTTTGAAAGCCATCTTCACCGCCTATGACGACCTGGCCGTACCGGTTATCGCTGCCATCAACGGCTATTGCCTGGGCGCAGCCATGGAACTCATTCTCTGCTGCGACATGCGCCTTGCCTGCGACAGCGCCGTGTTCGCCCTTCCTGAGATTCAGCTGGGTGTTATCCCTGACCTGGGCAGCACGCAGCGACTGCCCCGCATCGGGGGCCCCGGCATCGCTAAGGAACTCATTCTTACCGGCCGCAGCATCGTCGCCGCGGAAGCCCTGCGGGTGAGGCTGGTAGAGCATGTATATCCCAGGGACCAGCTCATGGTCGAGGCCAGTAAGCTGGCCCGGGAAATAGCTAAAATCGATCCTCTCCTGATTCAGAGTGCCAAGAGAGCAGCTACCCTTGCCCTGTCAACCCCTCTCGACGTAGGTCTGCGCATGGAGACCGACATATGCCTGGGCTCAGGCAGTGGTGTCACAATAGGCGATGCCGCCCGGCAGTTTGCCACAAAAGAGGCCCACCCACCCGCATAACGCTCGACCCGTTTTTCGTCAGCAGGCGGCCAACAACATTGCGGGCACTGACTCGCACCCGGCAACGGCCATGTCCTACCTGGTGACGCGAGTGCCGGTCCTGCCCTCCAGCGCTCCCAGCGCAGTCTCAGGAACGGTGATGATCACGTCTCGTTCCCACGCCGGGTCAGTTTCCTCCAGGAACATTATGGCTGCGCCGATCTTCGGCTCCATGCTTCCCCTGCCGAAGTGGCCTTCTGCGAGAAGCCTTTTTGCCTCAGCCACAGTCAGATCCGGCAGTGCCTTCTGCTGAGGCGTAGCAAAGTCTCGATATACGTATTCTACGGCAGTAAGAATAAACAGGACATCAGCGTCTATCTCGATAGCCAGGCGCGCTGAGGCATAGTCCTTATCAACCACCGCTTCAACGCCTCGCAGATTGCGGTTCTTTTCCCTCACCACGGGGATGCCACCCCCACCCACAGCCACCACTATCTCGCCCGCATCCAGCATGCTCTTGATAATCCTGGCCTGCTGGATGCTGACCGGCAAGGGCGAAGCCACTACGCGCCTGTAGCCACGGGCGCTGTCTTCGATGATGTGCCAGCCCTTCTCGCGCCGCAGACGCTCTGCCTCGCTCTCGCTATAGAAGCGGCCGATGGGTTTGGAGGGGTTCTCAAAAGCAGGGTCGTTCGCGTCCACGACCACCTGGCTTACCACCGTGGTGATTTTGTAGGGCCCTCCTGCCTGTCTCAGGGCGTTGGCCAGCGTATTCTGAATCATGTAGCCGATAAACCCTTCCGTAGCCGCTCCACAGATATCCAGCGGCAGAGGCGGCACCATGGCTTCGGCCATCTCGCTGGCGAGAAGCAAGTTGCCCACCTGCGGCCCGTTGCCGTGAGTGATGACTATGCGGCTCCCGCTGCTGAGCAAACCCACCAGCTCTTCAGCAGTGCGTCGCAGATTCCTATACTGCTCTTCGACAGTTCCTCTCTCTTTTGCTCTCAGAATGCAGTTGCCCCCAAGGGCGATAACGAAGGTCCTGGTCCTGTTCTTAGCCATTCTCGCTTCCGTGACCGGACTGTACCGTGATAAGTGCAAATGCCCCTTCAACGCGCATCGTTCTCGCCTCTTCAGAGCAGACCATGTGCCTCTGCAAACTCAGATACTATTTCCTTTAAGTTGGGCATTCCGATCTCCTGGAGTTCATAGAAGACCCTTGTGCTTGGTCTCCTGATGTGGATGATCCTGCTTAAGTCGATGGGCGTGGCCACAACCACCGAATCGCAATCGGTCCTGTTAATAGTGGCCTCCAGATGCTTGAGTTGCTGTGCCCCATACCCTGTGGCCGGCAGAAGTGCGCCAATGCTCGGATATTTCCCGAAGGCTTCAGCAATGCTCTCAACCGCGTAGGGTCTGGGATCTACCAGTTCTGCTGCGCCGAAGCGCTGAGCGGCAATAGTGCCCGCTCCGTATGTCATTCCTCCGTGCGTCAGCGTGGGGCCATCCTCGACAACAAGCACTCTCTTGCCCTTGATTAGCTTCGGATTGTCAACCCGAATCACAGAGACGGCGTCGACTACGATTGCATCCGGATTGACGCCGGCAATGCTTTCTCGTACCTTCTGGACATTCTCGGGAGCAGCGCTATCGATCTTGTTGATCACTACCGCATCGGCCATGCGCAGGTTGATCTCGCCGGGATAGTACGATAACTCATGGCCGGGGCGATGGGGGTCGGCCACAGTTATCATCAGGTCGGGCCGGATAAACGGGAAGTCGTTGTTTCCCCCATCCCAGATGATGACGTCGCAGCCCTTCGGGTCCTGCTCCGCAGCCTCCAGGATAGCCGCGTAGTCCGCACCGGCATACACGACAGTCCCTCGCTCCAGGTGCGGCTCGTACTCCTCTATCTCCTCGACTGTGCAGTTGTGCCTCTCCATGTCGGCCAACTCAGCAAAGCGCTGCACCCTCTGGGCAACCAGATCACCGTAGGGCATGGGATGGCGTATGGCAACGACATTCAGTCCTCTTTCCTTCAAGAGCTCTATGATCCTTCTCGAAGTCTGGCTCTTGCCAGCGCCTGTCCTCACCGCACAGACCGCGATTACGGGTTTCTTGCTCCTGAGCATGGTGTGCTTTGGTCCAAGCAGCACATAGTTTGCTCCGGCGGCGTTCACTATGGCACCGATGTGCATCACATGCTGGTAAGAAACATCGCTGTAGGCAAAGACACAGTCATCGACACTCAACTCCTCTATCAGTCGCGGCAATTCCTCTTCCGCGTAGATTGGAATTCCCTCCGGATAGAGGCCGCCTGCCAGCTCAGGTGGATACCTTTTGCCGGAGATGCCGGGTATCTGCTGGGAGCCGGTAAAGCCCAAGACGTTGTACTCCCCCTTATTCCTGAAGTACATGTTGAAGTTGTGGAAGTCTCTTCCTGCTGAGCCGATAATGATGACATTCTTCTTAGGCATGGCTTTGCTCCTCCTCTAGTTCTCTTTTTTCGCGCCAGAAACCCAAATCTTACCATATCCCGTCCTTTTATCAAGCCCACCCAGGCAATTCCGGCCGGCACGAGACATCCGACGGAATTAGATGAAATCAGCGACCGGGCTGTCGCAGACAGCCGAGACAGGGGGGTGCCCTCTTCGCCAGGAGCCCGGTTGATTCAGGTACGGTGAGACGCTATACTAATGTAAACAGGGATGAGTTGTACCCTCACTATCGAGAGCCTTGCTGGTGTTGCTTCCTCCTGGGATAAATGGCGTCACTGTTTGCAGTGGGGCTCCATCTTCGTCATACCTGCCTGTCTGCAGGCCTGGTGGCAGGCCTTCGGGCACGAGGCTGAGTTGTATTTGCGGGTGCTGAGGGAAGGCGACGAGGTGATCGGCTTTGCCCCGCTCCAGATGA
>JAUWOB010000037.1 GCA_030612345.1 Dehalococcoidia bacterium
TTAGCGGAGTGGGGTCCCATTCCTTATACTTTTGGGTGCCAAACAAGTTCACAATGACTTCGAACGGCTTAACCGCGGTTGCATTCCTCATCTTGGTGGGTGGCTCCTCTGCTTGCTCTGGCTTCCTTGTGTCAATGAACACATAGCCTATGTTCTCCCTGAGCTCAGAAATTGTAGCTTCAACATTACTTTCTGGAATCCCCCCCTCGATTAATGTGACGTATTTTGCCTCACAGGCTTTGGCTAAAACTGCTAACCTTTCTGTTTCGGCTGATAATGCCTCCCTGAAAAGGACGAGCTTTTCTAGATTCTCCCTGGTTTTACTTTCAATCTCGGTATGAAGCTTTGCCAGTTCTTCTTCAAGACTGCGGATATTACCGTCGGCTGCTTCCAGGAATTCTCTCAAGGTCAAATCCTTTTCTGGTATCTGTAGAATTCGGCCCCCACCCTCCCTGACCGCAAACTCTATGGTTTCCCGGTCTTCAACTTTGGCAATGGCATATAAGACAGTCTCGTTTTCTGTTGTGGTCACAATGTTCTCGAGTAGGCGATCCTTGAGTTTAGGGTATAGAGTTTCAAATAACTCGTTGGGAAACACAAAAACCAGGGAGAAAAGGTAATCCCCAGAAAAACCTAAATCCCTTAATCCGATATCGGCCTGCCGCTCCAGAGAGCCAAGATACTTGGTTAGTTCTGTCAGCTCCTTAGCCGCATTGTCGAGTTTAGCTGCCATCTGATGCATGTTGCTGAGCCTGGTGCATAATGCCCTTACCTCGCTGTCAATCTCGTCAAGGGGCCTGGTGTATATGACCTCCAAATCCTCTCCCAGCGACACTCTTTGCTCCTTTGGCATATAAGCTAACACATCGTTAATGCTGGTCAGTAATTCACTGACTTTCCTTCTTTCCCTTTCAATGGCTTCTTTGTCTACAGGCTTTAGCTCTTCGCTTTGCTCAACATGAAGCACACCAGCGGCATGTAGAGTCTTGAGGGTCTTGGTGGAGTAATCCTTGTGGGTCATTACCCTGACTCTAACCATGGGGTCAGGTGTATTGACTATTAGAGGTATCATGTCAGCTTTTGCCCCTGACAATACTCACCACGCGCCTTACGATCTCCTCTAGCTTCTTGTCAGCATTGACGGGGATCTCAGCAGCCTTCTTCTCGGAATCCTTGATTGTTTCATCGGCCTGTGCTCTAGCCTTACTCACAATCCTGTCGCATTCAGTTCTTACCGCATCCATGGGCAATGGAGCGGACACTATTGCCTTGGCCTCTTCCTTCGCTCTAAGGACAATCTCGTTGGCTTCGGTCCTCGCCTCCTGGAGTATCTTCTCGGCTTCGGCCTCGATGGCTTCTACGCTGTCAGCGATTTTCTCGGACATAACGCACCCTGTTAGCAGTTCTCCGGGCCGGTACTGAAAGACACCTGAGCATGACCTGTCTCCGTGGTCGGCCGGACAATCGTTTCAATCGGGATGATCTCTTAGGCCGCTGATTATAGCAGATGAGTTCATCTTTGCCAATGTGTGCGCCTGGAGGAAATCTGCGCTCCTTGCGTATCAGGAACTCAGGAGTTTGTTATCAAAGCCAAATGCTTTATAATGCCAGAAATGAGAGTGCATGCATTGCACGAGTGGGAGGTGAGCACTGCCCAAGCGAGAGAAATACAGCTGAGCCTGGCAAGAAGGGTCGTCGCAGAGAACATACTCACCGAGCCACGCCTTGTGGCCGGTGTTGACATATCGGCACCTGATGCGCAAGGCATAGCAAGGGGCGCAGTGGTGATCCTACGTTATCCCGAATTCGAGTTAGTTGAGGTACAGGTGGCCACGGGCAAGATGGAGTTCCCCTACATTCCGGGCCTGCTTTCTTTTCGAGAAAGCCCCTTGATTCTGGCTGCCTGTGAAACGGTACATAATGTTCCAGATCTGGTTCTGATTGATGGTCAAGGGGTTGCTCATCCCAGGCGGTTCGGGCTCGCCTCGCATGTGGGGCTTTTCCTTGACTTGCCTGCCATAGGCTGCGCCAAATCCATTCTTTGTGGCCGGCATGAGCCGCTGGGAGAAGAGGCGGGCGCTCATGCCGATCTGCTTATGATGGCGAACCAATCGGAGCAGCGCTGAGAACTAGAACTAGGGTGAAGCCGGTATATGTTTCGGTGGGCCACTTAGTTGACCTGGACTCGGCT
Organism: Dehalococcoidia bacterium; assembly: GCA_030612345.1. Taxonomy (GTDB): domain Bacteria; phylum Chloroflexota; class Dehalococcoidia; order GIF9; family AB-539-J10; genus RBG-13-51-36. The sequence continues at coordinate 2,192 of JAUWOB010000037.1, forward strand.
CTTGAATGGGTGACGAAGTGCTGCCGCGGGTACAGACTGCCGGAGCCGACGCGGCTGGCTCACCTGGCTGCCGCGGGCAGGCTGATGCTTGAGCCCGAGGATCGGCGGAGCGTGTCTGATCATAGCGAGATTGCCGCGCCCCGACAAGTCGAGGCGTGCAAAGGAATGGAAGAGGGATAAATGCAAGAGGAGAAGGAAAACCTAGAAGCTTTGCTTCGCCAAATCTGGGATATCATGGTGCATCTTTGACATCCCCAGCGGGGAGAAGGAGATTGCCCGCATGGAAGCGGAGTCGGCTCAGCCTGGCTTTTGGGACGACCCGGCTAAGGCTCAAGCTGTGATGCGCGAGCTCAGCCGCAAGAAGAATCTGGTCGGCGACTGGCGTGAGCTGGAGAAGAAAGCTGCCGATCTTAAGGAGATGATCGCCCTGGTGATCGCCGAGGATGATCACTCTCTCAAGGAAGAGATGCAATCGGAACTGAAGAGGCTGAGTTCCCGGTTCGAACGGTTGGAGAGCCGGCAGCTTTTTGTTGGCGAATATGATAGTCGAAACGCCATGCTCGCCCTTCATGCCGGTGCCGGCGGCACAGAATCCCAGGACTGGGCAAACATGCTACTCAGGATGTACTTGAGGTGGGCGGAGCGGCACGACTATGAGGCTGAAGTCCTGGATGTCTCGCCCGGGGAAGAGATCGGCATCAAGAGCGCGATCGTGGAAGTCAAGGGCGACTATGTCTACGGGTATCTGAAAGGCGAGCACGGGGTGCACAGGCTTGTGCGGCTCTCCCCCTTTGATTCTGACCATGCCCGCCACACATCTTTTGTGCTGGTAGAAGTCCTCCCGGAGGCTGAAGAGGCGGTTGATCTTGAGATAAACGCAGAAGAGTTGAGAATAGATACGTTCAGGTCCAGCGGTCCCGGCGGGCAACACATGCAGAAGACGAGCAGCGCTGTGAGGATAACGCACCTGCCTACGGGGCTGGTAGCCATCTGCCAGGGGGAGAGGTCTCAGCATCAGAACAAGGAAGCTGCTATGAAGATCCTCTATGCTCGGCTTTTGGAGCTTGACCGCAAGAAGAAGCAGGAGGAGAGGGCCAGGCTAAAAGGCGAGCGAATCGAGGCGGGTTGGGGCAATCAGATTAGAAGCTATGTCCTTCACCCTTACAAGATGGTGAAGGACCACCGTACGGATTATGAGGTTCACGATGCCGAGGCCGTGTTGGATGGAGAACTGGATGGGTTCACTGCTAGCTATCTTCGCTCGAGGGTAGGGAAATGATGAGACGTCTAGCCTTAATCACCCCGTTGCTTGTCTTGCTCTTAATCCCTTCCCTCGTGGCTGCCCAGAGCGGTATTCAGGTTATAGCTAGCGGCGTGCAGGTGAACTTCCCCAGCCAGGCGGTGTTCACGCTTGAGGTTGAAAGCTATGCCAGCATAGTTGATGTTCGTCTTCATTACCAGGTGGATAAGATGAACTATGCTGAAGTTGTCAGTGAGGGTTGGGCCGGTTTCACTCCAACAAACAAGACTAAGGCCAGCTGGACATGGGATATGAGGCAGGCAAGCCTGCCTCCCGGCGCTGAAGTCACATACTGGTGGGTGGTTGAGGACGCTGACGGGAATAGACTGGAGACCTCGCCCGAAGTAATGCATTTTGACGACGGTCGCTTCGTCTGGCGGAGCTTGGCCGGTGTCACACCTCACGATGGCAAACTGACCCTTTTCTGGTACCAAGGCAGTGATTCCTTTGCTCGAGAGCTGTTGAATGCCTGTGAGGAAGGGCTAGTCAGGTTGACCGAGGATATTGGCGCCTATCCCGAAAGACCGATCAAGATATATGTCTATGCTTCTGCTGGCGATCTACACGGAGGCATGATCTTCCCTCAAGAATGGACCGGTGGCGTCGCCTTCACTGAATTCAGTACAATCGCCATCGGCATTTCGCCGGTGAGACTTGATTGGGGCAAGAGGGCTCTGGTTCATGAGCTGACTCATCTTGTTGTTCATCAGGCCACCTTTAGCCCGTATGGCCAACTTCCCACCTGGCTTGATGAAGGATTGGCCATGTATAATGAAGGCGAGCTTGAACCTCACTTTCAGTCTCGGCTGCAGACGGCTATCCGGGAAGGCGAGCTTATCTCAGTGCGCAGTCTGTGTAGCCCCTTTTCCGCAGAGACTGAACAAGCTTACCTCTCCTATGCTCAGAGCTATAGCCTTGTGGAGCATCTCCTAGAAAGCTACGGGCAGGACGAGATGCTAGATTTGTTGACTCTCTTCAAGCAGGGCAGCACCTATGATGACGCTCTGATCGAGGTTTACGGCTTTGATATAGATGGCTTGGATGCCCGTTGGCGGGCAACGCTGGCCAATCCGCTAGTCCCGGCTCGGCAGGCAGGGCTGCAGCCCGCTGTGATTGCCGTGCTAGCGGCACTGGCTGCAATACTGGTTCTCCGGGGCGTTCTGGCTCTGAGGAAGCGAACCTGGCAAAGTGTATCAAGGAGATCAAGCGGAGAAGATAAGCTGTGAAGGGCTCTTTTACCGTTCACGACTTACCTCGCAGTGAGCGTCCCAGGGAGAGACTGCTCAAACTGGGCAGCGAATCTCTTTCGGCTCAGGAGATTCTGGCTCTGATCCTGGGGCGAGGAACGAAAGGCGAATCCGTCATGGTGACCGGCCAGAAGCTATTAAGCCGGTTCGGCAGTCTCAAAGGCGTCGCCAATGCCTCTGTGGAGGAACTCAGAGAGATAAGAGGGATTGGTCTGGCCAAGGCAGCTCAAATCAAAGCTGCGCTTGAACTGAGTAAGAGACTGGAAGCTGATGTCTCTGAGAAATCCAGGCCGATCCTCAAGTCACCGGAGGATGTTGCTGCCCTGGTGAGGAGCCAGTTGAAAGGCAAGAAGAGGGAGCATTTCCTGGTGGCTTGCCTCGATACCAGAAACAGGTTGATAAACTGCAGGCCGGTTTCGGTGGGCAGTCTCGATACCAGCATCGTGCATCCCCGCGAGGCATTCAGGGAAGCGGTCTCTTGCTCCGCCGCTGCAGTGATCTTTGTGCACAATCATCCTTCTGGCGACCCTGAGCCATCCAGGGAGGATATTGAGCTAACCAGGCGGCTGGCCAAGGCTGGCGAAATCATAGGCATTGATGTGCTTGACCATATCATTGTCTGCGATGAGAGTTACTTAAGCTTGAAAGCTAAGAACCTTTTCTAGATTCAACGCCGCAATTTACCGCGGCTTGATTTGTAAGCTATACTATCTGGCAGGAGGGTTTCATGAAGGCCAGTGAAAGAAGCGAGGTTTTCTTCTTCCCTTATGATACGGGCAGGGCTTTTCTCAGGGGACTGAAAGCCCTCTTCTCCAGCATAGCCGCTGTTGTCTCTGAAGGTGATTCCGTGGCGGTGAAGGTGCACATGGGAGAGTATGGCGGTAGCACCTACCTTCGCCCGCCATTAGTGCGCCGGGTGTGTGACCTGATCAAGGAAGCCGGGGCCAGGCCGTTTGTCACGGATACCACTACTCTCTATCCGGGAAGGAGATTCACCGCCCGGCAGTATCTAGCTACAGCAGCCTTCAATGGCTTTACCGAGGAATCTATGGGAGTGCCCATCATCATCGCCGACGGGGAGCAAGGCTATGATGGTGAGTGGGTGGATATCCCTGGGCGGGTTTCTGATTGCTCTTTAGACAAAGTGAAGGTAGCTAGCGAGATTCTCAATGCCGACAGCATGATCGTTCTTACTCACGTGAAGGGGCATCCTGTAGCTGGCTTCGGCGGCTCTATCAAGAATGTGGCTATGGGCTGTGTTACCAAGGAGTCGAAGGCTGCTCAACACAGGGTAAATCGTGGTCTCATCGCCCTCTCTAAGTGCACGGGCTGTGGACAATGCGTTGAAGCCTGCCTCTTCGGATGTATGTCCTTACACGAGGAGAAAATGGCACGTGACGAGGAGAAATGCATGAACTGCAATCGGTGCCTTTATCTTTGCCCGGAGGACGTTTTCTCCTTACCGCCCCGGGCGAAAGAGAGATTGCAGGTTTATCTGGCTCACAGTGCTGCTGGGGCGCTCAGCCGGTTTCACTCCAAAGTGGCTTTCATCAATTTCGTCCAGGATGTGACGCCGTTGTGCGATTGCGTTGCACCGTCAGGTTTGCCGGTGGTCCCTGACATTGGCATCCTCGCCTCGACGGACGTGGTAGCTATTGACAGGGCATCTCTGGACCTGATTGGCCAGAGCAAGCCCGTAGGGAAGTTCGCCGGCATCAGCTCTCCCGATATACTGGGCAAGCTAAATGGTACGGATAGCCTGGTTCAGATGAGAGCTGCTCAGGAGCTTGGCCTGGGTAACATGGAATATGAACTCAAAGAGCGGAGACAATAACGCTAGCAATAGAAAGAGTGCGGTTAATCATATAATCCGACTTATGATGACACTATAACGCGAATAGTCGTCATCTGCTGAATAAGTGTTAAACTTGTTCTTACTCAGGCGAAGGTTTGCGGGCTAACAGGGCCATGAAATCAAGTGGCACAGGAAGCGGGACGATCATATTTCTCTCGCTGGTCTTTGCCTTGTTTCTCCTTCCTCTAGCGAGCTGCCCTCCCTGGTGGTATGACGGACTTCCCCCTTCCACAGAGCAAGAGCTGCGCCTCCTGGATAGCGGCCCCATAACACTGGACCCGGCGATTTCCGCCGACATGTCTTCTCATACCTACGTCGTGCACATCTTCTCTGGCCTGGTGCGCCTTGACCGTGAGTTGAACATAGTGCCCGATATTGCTGAGAGCTGGGAGGTAAGCCCCGATGGCAGGACATATACCTTCTACCTGCGCCAGGGGGTGAGATTTCACAGTGGCAGAGAGGTGCAGGCTGCCGATTTCAAATACTCCTGGGAGCGGGCCTGCGATCCAGCCGCTGGCTCTGGCACAGCTGCTACATATCTGGGCGACATCGTTGGCGCCGGGGATATGCTGGCGGGAAGGACGGGAGAAATTCCGGGGATCGAGGTTATTGACGACTACGCCCTACAGGTTACCATTGATGAACCCAAGGTTTACTTCCTGAGCAAACTGAGTTATCCCACCGCCTTTGTGGTTGATAGGGGTAATGTGGAATCCGGTACGAACTGGTGGCGTCGGCCGAACGGGACCGGGCCATTCAAGTTAGAGGAATGGAGAGAAGGGCAGTGGCTGATCTTGAAGCCTCACGAAAGCTATTATGGCGAGCCGGCCAAACTGGAACAGGTCGTCTTCTATCTTCTGGCCGGGGCGCCCATGGCCATGTATGAAATGGGGCAGATCGATGTCGCTCCTGTTCACTCTGCCTACATCGACCTGGTACTTGATGAGACCGGCCCGTTTTATGGCGAGTTAGCTGCGACGCCCGAGCTAAGCCTCTATTATATCGGCTTCAACACTGCCCGACCTCCCTTCGACGACGTTAACGTGCGGCGGGCCTTCTGCCATGCAGTGGACAAGGAGCGTATAGCTGCGGTGATATTCAGGGATATGATGAGTGTAGCTAATGGTATTCTGCCGCCGGGCATGCCTGGATATGATGAAGCTATTCAGGGCCTCGACTACGACGTGGCAAAGGCAATCGAGCTTATCGCCGCCTCGACATATGGGCATGTCTCGAACCTGCCTCCCATCACCCTTACCGTTTCCGGGTACGGCAATTACATTCCCGAATATCTAGGCGCTATCATCCAGGAATGGCAGCCCAACCTCGGCGTGGAAGTCTCGGTGAGGCAACTGGAGTCAGAGAAGTTC
>JAUWOB010000009.1 GCA_030612345.1 Dehalococcoidia bacterium
CCGGGTCGGTGCTTACAAGACGAAGAAACACTGCATCTGCACCAAGTTCCTCACATCTCTTGGCCCATTTCACCGGGTCGGCTATCACATCTTTGAAAGGCTGAGTTAGGTGTTCCGGCCAATCCTGAGGTTCCATATCAACAATCTCCAGAGCAAATCTGGCCGGATTAGGATTTGAGCCCTCATCGAAAAAGTGAAGAGGGAGAATATTCTCTCCCCCAATCTTCAAGCTCTTCGCTCCCTTGCCGATGGTTACCTCTCTGACTACGCCGCTATATGCTTCAATTGGTGCTTTATATTCCATTCGTTACCCTCCTTAGCGTCCGAATGTCATCTGACAACCTGCCTGTCATTCTGAGCGCAGCGGACAGTCCAGACCCTTCGCTCGTGCTCAGGCTGACAAACTGAATGTTAGCTCTCAAGCCAGGCATCGGAGTACAAGGTTTCTCCCATAAGAACCTTGGCCGTCTTGACATACTCAACCTGCTTTTGAGCTAGACCGGAAAGGTCTATGTCTTGTCCCTCCATGGCCTTCTGGATGAGTTCCACAATCTGCGGCATCTCTCCCCTGTTCAGGCGCATAAGCTCCTCATCGAGAGGATCCGCGATGGCGGAATAGAGCCCGTTTCTCCCCAGCATAGCCATGTAGGCGCGGTTGATAATCGGCCTGAGTTCAGCGGGCACTCCATTAGATACATTGGAAAGCCCTACAGTTGATTTGATCTCGGGCAGAACGTCCTGGAGTATCTTTATGAATTCCAGGCAGACTACCGCGAACCTCTGCCCTTCGCCAGCGGTACTGACCGGAAGAATTATGGGGTCGCCCCAGATGTCTTCGTTGGGAATCCCCAATTCGTTGGCATAGGCCACCGTGTCCATAATGCTCTCTATCTTAGCATCGACATCCGGAGGCATCCCCTTATCCGTCATTACCGAAAGCACAACGTCGCAGCTATACTTCTTCGCTAGGGGAAGCATCTGCTCCTTGGACTCAGTCTTTCCTGACGCAGAGTTGAGCAGGGGCCTCTTCAGGCATGCCTTGAGCCCTGCCTCCATAGCTACAGGATTCATAGTATCTATAGATAACGGCAAATCGGTAACCTCTTGAACTGCGCTCACAAGCCATTGCATGTTCTCTTCGGGGTCTCTCTTCATGGGGCCGACATTCAAGTCGATATAGTCAGCGCCGGCTTTGGTTTGGGCTTTAGCTAAGTCCTGGATGACCTTCTTGTCTCTCTCCTTTATCGCTGTGGAAACTGCCTGGGCTATGACATGTATGTTCTCGCCGATGATGAGCATAGCGACTACCTCCGATGCGTAGGTTCAGTATCGTGAAGAAACCACAGCAATATAGCAGGGAAAAAGGTGTTTGTCAAACTCACTTGTAGGCCCCTACGACGTTTTCATCGGGGGCATCGAGTATAGTGTGTAGTTCCTGTCACCAGGGAAAGAACCTAGGACTGGTTAACACTGATGTCGCCGTCCTGCTATAATTCTCGTGACTATTGAGGCACGACTTGAGGACAAGAGCTTTCCACCTCTGCCGGAGCAAGCTTCCACTCCCGCCAGGCTCAGATGGCTAAGGACTACTACAAGATCTTAGGTGTACCGGCGAATGCTTCAGATGGCGACATCAAGAAGGCCTATCGGAAGCTGGCCATGCAGTATCACCCTGATCGGAACCCCCAACAGCAGACATGGGCTAATGAGAAATTCAAGGAGATAAACGAGGCTTATGCAGTTCTGGGGGATCCTCATAAAAGAAGCCAATACGATCGATTTGGCACTGTAGGGGGCATAGGCGACATCTTCAACAGCCCCTTCACCAGAACCACATTTCAGGAGATGATGAGGGATCTTGGCGGTGCCAGCCTCAGGTTTGATTTTCTGGACGATATATTTGGCGATGTCATGAAGGGCACAAATCCCTCCTTCTCCTTCAGAAGCTTTGGTGGCAGGCCCGGAAGAGCGATATTCGAGGCGCAGCCAGGGCAGGAAATCAACCTGGATGATATATTGGGCCACGTTCGCAGGCCTGAGAACATCCATTGCGAGCTGGCAGTCAGCCAGCTACAAGCCTCGCGGGGGGTAACCAAGGTATTGAAGAGACGAGGGAAAAGGCTGGAGGTGAAGATTCCCGCCGGTGTGACCACGGGCAGCGTGGTGAGATTGAGAAATGCCCGCCAGATAAGCGATGGCCTGCCTGGGGATATACTGATCAAAGTTATAGTCAGGTAAGCCCGGACTTGCACAGCAACAGGGCAAACGATTATGTATCGCACAACACCGGTGTTAATGGTGTACCAAGAGAAGCATGCTCAAAGAGGATTAGAGACCCTGGGAGATCTCAGAGTGGGTCGGTAATGAAGGAAATAGCAGTGAGCTTTGTATCCGGCGAGCTCTTACTGGAAGGAATGCTGGCTATACCTGAAGGGACCGGACCCTTCCCAGGGGTGATTCTTTGTCATCCCCATCCCCTCTACGGTGGTAACATGGATAACAATGTGGTTTGCAGCCTGTCTGAAGCACTGACAAGTGCACCGCTTGCTTCATTCAGGTTTAACTTCCGCGGAGTAGGTGGGAGCCAGGGGGAATTTGCTCACGGTATAGGTGAGCGCGACGATGTCAAAGCGGCCATTTCCTTTGTAAGCGCATTGCAGGAGGTTCATCCCGGGAGAATCGGGCTTGCTGGCTATTCGGCTGGCGCCGGTTTCGCCCTTCCCATCGGCTCCGATGATGCGCGCATTAAGGCTCTGGCTGCCGTCTCCCCTCCCTTGGCCATGTTCGACTTCGATTTCCTCAATGGCTGCCTCAAGCCAAAGCTTCTTCTCCTGGGAAGCAGGGATAATCTTATACCGGCTCACCGGTTCCTTGAGTTCTGTCGGAATCTTCCTGAGCCCAAGGAGTACGAGACGATGGCAGGGGCAGACCACTTCTGGCGGGGATATGAAGCTGGCCTGGCTGCCAGAGTGGCTGCCTTCTTCACCGGAGTATTATGATCCCAGGCCTGCCTTCTTATAGCACTCCCTCCCTCGAGAAGTGAACCCTTCCCGCCCGATTACAGAGGGGGGTTTGCACACGCCACACATTAGTGATACTATTGGGGACTGCACCCGTGCATCCACACTTACAGAGCTTTTCAGCAACGGACTCCTCTGCCAAACTACCAACTATAGAGACTTGCGTGCCATGCGTCTAAAGCTGCATTGGAAGCCGCGCAGAGTATTCTATGGGTGGTGGATTGTTGGCGCATGCTTCCTTATTTCGCTATACGCGGGCGGAGTCATCTTCTATGGGTTCACCGCCATCATTGAACCGCTCGCCAACGAGTTTGGTTGGAGCTATGCACAGATTTCACTTGCCGCCTCGCTACGTGGCCTGGAGATGGGCCTTCTTGCGCCGTTGGTGGGCATGCTTGTGGACCGCCTGGGTCCAAGAAGACTGCTAATCGGCGGAGTCATTACCACATGTCTGGGGCTGACGGTCTTGAGCCGTACTACCTCGCTGGCTGTCTTCTACGGAGCCTTCGTAATACTGGCTATAGGCATGAGTGCCTGCAGCAGCACAGTGCTGATGACAGCGGTTGCTAACTGGTTCCGAAGAAGAATAGGCATGGCCATGGGCATTATGATTTGTGGCTATGGATTCAGCGGCCTGCTGGTCCCGGTTATAGCTAATCTCGTTGATATCTATGAGTGGCGGTTGGCCATAGCCATCCTTGCCGCCGGCATGCTGGCCATCTGCCTGCCGCTCGCCCTTTTGGTCCGGCATAAGCCTGAACACTATGGCTATCATCCAGATGGTGAAGTGGAAAATCCCGGGACATCACAAGACATTCTCGTTCAAACAGAAACTGCCGAACTGCATGTTGGAACTAAGCAGGCTCTAAAGAGCCGCATCTTCTGGCACATAACGCTGGCACTGCTCTGCCAGGCGATGATAGTGAGTTCCGTGGTTACACACGTAATGCCCTATCTCAGCAGCATCGGCATCGCTAGGGCCAGTTCCAGCCTGATAGCGATGGTTATCCCGCTGGCAAGCATCGCCGGTCGCCTCGGCCTCGGCTGGCTTGGAGATAGACTTGACAAGAGACGGGTAATAGCCGGGGCCCTTGCCATGATCTGCGGGGGCCTGCTCTGCTTTGCATTTGCTGCCTCTGGAGCTCTGTGGCTGATTGTGCCTTTCCTCATCCTTTTCGGTGTTGGCTACGGAGGCAACAATACGTTGAGGGCCTCTGTGATAAGGGAGTTCTTCGGCAGAAGCAATTTCGGAGCCATTCACGGCTTCATGATAGGCACGATGGCAGTGGGAGGCATAGCCGGCCCGCCCCTGGCCGGATGGGTATTTGATAACTGGGATAGTTACCAGCCCATATGGTTTGTCTTCGCCGGCCTCGCTATCGTCGCTATACTGGTGGTGGTCACGACCCCGCCGTTGACGCCCCAGTCCGGCCAGTTGACAAGCCGTGACCGTGGGACTCTCATGAACGGTCTCGGAGCCAGGTAGACAAATCAACTCAGCCTGTCGTGACCCCACCCAGAAAGCGCCGCAGGCAAAGCGCCACTATTCAAATCACCAAGGAATGGCTCAGCAACTGCCTGACCACCCTGCGCTATTCTTGGCAGTTAAGGGACCAGATCGGCCATGTGTGGAGTCCGCGAGATAGAAGCACTTCTAGTATTCACCTCGCTACTCGGCTGTGACAAAGCCAAACGCGTAGGCTTCCTCCATACTTATCCCCTCTGCCGATATTGCCTGGTCCGTTATGGTTATCTCGTAGGCTGTAGTGGGCTGCCAGGGTGCCAGAGGATGAATAATCATGAGCCGCTTATCCTCATGCCACCCTATCTCATATTCTGCCGGGGGCATAATAACTACCGCTTGTGCGGTAGCTTCTGTATTCATCGGTTGTGAGAAGATAACGTGGATCTCAGCATCCAGATTGACGCCCTGAGCATTGTGGGGCGGGATAGTGCCCACAACGGTAGGAGGCTGTGCCTGACTCTCCATCGTGAAGGAATACTTGTAAGGCTCTTCGAGAGGGAAATCGGCGTAGGACAGGGCATCTGTGCTGATCATCACGGTGTAGGTCGCGCCATAAGCAAGAGGGACGGCAGGAGTCAGAGTGGCCACAGTATTATACTCAGACCAGTTGATTGCGAAATCAACAGCCGGTGAGATGGAAAAGGCCCCCGCGGTTACCGTCGTGTCCATGGGTTTACAGAAGGTTACTGTTATGTTGCTGTGGACTGGCACGCCGACGTCGCCTTTGGCGGGCTCGGTCTTCTCTATGTTAGGGGTACAGATCCTGGCCGGCACGGTGAACTGGCGGCTATCACGCATGACATTGCCACTCGAGTCAGTGACAGACACAGTGAGAGTGATCACGCGGGGCGCACAATGCTTGTTATGCAGGGGAAAGACCTTCGAATCGCTCTTGGCGCCGGGCTGGTATGACCGGTTAGTCAAAGTCTGGCCCTCCTGATTCTTGGCCGTCACCCCCCAATCAGCAACCTTGGTATCATCGCTGACCGTGACCTTGACTCTCAGCCAGCCCTTATCCTTGTCGCTGCCGCTGTCCAGTATCTCCCACTCAATTGTCGGCTTGGTCGTATCCGGCTCAGTAGCGGCTTCAATGGCCGCTCCCACAGCGCCACAGGCGGCGCCTCCGGCACCGGCGCCGATGACAGAGCCGACGCCAACCCAAAGGAGCCCTATCAACCCTCCGGCGATGGCGCAGACACCACCCCCCACCGCCGCTTCCCAGCCATCGATATAGAATCGCCATGAACTGACACCGGCGACATCAGTTATTTCGCCCTTATATATCACCTCGCCAGCCTCCAGCACCCGTTCTATGTACCCATAACAACCTATCTCAAAGCTCTTGGCTCCGCCCAGCAAGATGCGGCAGTCAATATCATAGTGGTCGCTGCCCGACTCCCTGGTCATGCGGTAGTAGCCGGGTTCAACCAGCGAATAGCTCTGTTGCCCCACAGTCAGATCGTACTTCGAATAGACAGCATCAATGTTGCCCAGGTCGTGGGCCTGGTGCCAACCAACATCAGTATCCATAGTGTAGACCATCGATATATGCAGTGCCTCCCTAACATCCGAGGTCAGGGTAAGATTGGCAGATGCCTCTATGCTGTTGTCACTAAGGATTTCGTAGGTCTTGACAAAGGAGAGGTTCTGTTTCTCATTGCGGTAGGCCAGATCCTTAGCACCGGTAGTCTCAACTCGGTATTGTCCCAGCGCAGTCTGTGTTATCCGGGTGGTAGTAACATCGGAAATCCTCCTTTGTTCTGTATGAGTAGGTGCGGTGGGCGTAGGCCCAATCACAACGTCGGGTAGCACCTCCTCGTTATCAAACACTTCAAAGCTATGGATACCATCAAAGCTTTCAGTGATGACCTGTGACAGTCCGTTATCTTGATATTCTCTACTATAATTGAGAGAATACCATTCGTCTCCCGCCGAGCCAGCAAGCTCAATGCTTATCTCATCCCTCCACAGACCTGGATTCACTCGCGTCCAACGATACTCACCGATACCGCTGAACGTGTCCTCATAGCCAGCATACGTTGTCGTGAAGTTATGTGTCGCTTTGACATAGGTCTCGTCATCGGTCTGTGATTCAGATATGATTTCGTGGCTGGCATGAACGACCTGGTGTCCCCGCTCCATTAGAAACAGGTTGATCTTCGTCTGCACCAGCTTTATGCCCCAGTCTACCGTAAAATAAGGACCGGCATTCCTCACTCCAGGGGTAGCAAAGTAGGCATCCATACCACCGTTACGGTGCCAGTCATCGGACAAATCAGTATCCGTAGAGTCCTTGTCTCTGCCTGCGGAGAATCCACCTACCATTGATTTGCCGGATGGGAAGCCGAGGTCAAGGAACACGCCATCAGACCACTGCTTGGCGCGTACAGCATGTGTGTAGGCCTCGCCAGGGTTGTAATCGCCCTCGGTGCTCCAGCAAACAAAATCCGTAATCCTGGAAGCTCTTGCCGTGCCGCAGTAGAGACCCACCTCATCCTGATCATCGTGCAGAACCTCTGAGTCATCCCCGGTGTAGAAGATGCCTTGCCCATCACTGAAATCGCTGTCATCAGTTCCACTGCCAAAGACAACCACCAGGTAACAACCCGACGGCAAGGTCCAATCGGGCAGTGTTGCCACAGTCCCGGCTCTATTCGAGACGGTCCATCCCTTGATGCTGTGATCGCGCAGATCGTCATTGTACAGTTCCAGCCATTCTGCGCCTGCATCTTCGCCGAAGGGATTGAACATGACCTCATTGATCTTAACCTCAGCCCGTGCTGCCGGCGGGCGGCAATAAAGCCGCCCCACGAGAGCCAAGGCGGCAACCAGAACCACGACCAGAATAATGGAAATGATTGTCCTGCGTTTCATATGCGTCACCTCGCTAAGGAAATCGCTGTTCTTTGGAGATTCGATTTGAGATCAATGTTATACCCCCTCCTCCCACCTGTCAATCGATTGGGTAAGCTGAACATGAAATCCTGCGGCAGTACCTCCAGCATCCGACAGCACTCATCACCATTCGCTGGCGGTAAGTCCCGAGCAGGTTGGCTAAGCTCCAGCGCCCGATAGGCCGATCGACGCTAGCATGAGGTGCCTGAACGTGAAGATCGCCCGTGACACTATTTTGGAGGGCTATTTCTGCGGCCGCCGAGGCAACCTTGCGCAGACTGCTTCGATTCGCGCCAGCGCCTCGTCGATATCCGATGAGGTGACCATGTAGTGAGTGACCGCGCGGAACGGACGGCCGTCCCGCAAGCCTACCTTCACGCCCCCCTCTCTAAGCCCCTCCATGAATTCCGCCGTCGATGGCCCGGGCGAGAGCTCGAACATGACGATGTTGGTAGGCACGCTGTCCTGGGCCAGCGTGATTCCGTTGATGCCTGCCAGTCCCTCTGCCAGACGCCTGGCATTAGCGTGGTCGTCCACCAGGCGGTCCACCATCGTTTCCAGTGCCACGATGCCGGCGGCGGCGATAATCCCGGCCTGCCGCATGCCCCCACCCAGCATCTTACGGAATTTGCGGGCCCGCTCAACAAAGTCCTTGCTCCCGCAGAGCAGTGACCCGACCGGCGCACCAAGTCCCTTCGAAAGGCAAAATGATACCGAATCGGCGTTTTCGGCCAGTGCCAGAACCGGCACCCCGAGGGCAATCGCGGCATTGAAAATGCGGGCGCCATCTAGATGTACCTTCAGCCCCCGTGTGTGGGCCAGACGACAGACTTCGTCTGTATAGTCCGCGCTCAGCACCGTCCCACCGCAGCGATTATGTGTGTTCTCGAGGCAGACCAGCGTGGTCTCAGGGTAATGGATGTCCCTGTCCCTGATTGCCCGCTCGATGTCATCTGGATTGAGACGGCCGCAGCTATCATTGGGCAAGGTGCGTATGGTTACGCCACCAAGGGCGGCGGCACCACCTACTTCGTACCAGAACATGTGCGCCTCATCTCCCACGATTATCTCGTCGCCACGATTGCAGTGTGTGAGCACGGCAATAAGGTTGCCCTGGGTGCCGGAGGTGGTGAAGAGTGCGGCTTCCTTACACATCCTGGCCGCCGCCATCATCTCAAGCCGGTTCACGGTGGGGTCCTCGCCATAGACATCGTAACCTACTTCGGCTTCAAATATTGCCCGCCGCATCTCAGGCGTGGGATGGGTAACAGTATCACTACGCAAATCGATCACTTTCATGTGGCGTCACCTCGGGCAAAGATCCATAGTATTATCTTCGAGACCAGCACAAAAATCAATCGGCATGGGCCAGCCCCCCTTTGCCTCGATGACACGAAGAATCTTCGGGAAAAGCTCAACGAACGACCACATTCTTCCACAACGCCTTTGTTGCTGCACATCCCTCTCAGTTCCTATTGATGGCAAGGTCAGTAAGCGCGTGGCTCCTACACCTTGTACTCTTCTTGAGGCCGGTATGTCGGCACTGATAGAATAGGCCTCAGAGGGGACCTCAAGACCGGCCCGGTATCCGGCAAGGTCAATCAACGTATGAGCTTCACGAGACCAAATATCATCCGGCCTCCCAGTGAATGGAAGAGCTATTTTCTCCCTCTGACCGGTGGCTGTTCCAACAACACGTGCGCTTTCTGTGGATACTATGGCTCGAGGCTTCAGGTACGAGACATCGATGACGTCAAGCAGGAAATAGATGCCCTGGCCCTATTCACGCGCAGCGGCGTTCGCCTCCCCGACCTGCCCAGGGTGGTATATGCCGTGGCCCAGGGCTGGGATGGCAAGAGGGTATTTCTTCAGGATGGTGATGCGCTTGTTTATCCGTTTCCCAAACTGACGGAGGCACTCCAGTATTTGGATGAGAAACTGCCCTCAGTGGAAAGGATCGGCACATATGCTACACCGCAGGACATCCTGCGCAGGAGTACCGATGAACTCAAGGAACTGAGACGGCTCAAGTTGGGTATTCTCTATACCGGGCTTGAGACCGGCGATGATGAACTACTCCAGGAAATAGGCAAAGGCGTAACCCCAGGCGAACTGGTCGAGGCCGGGAAGAAGGTCAAGGAGGCCGGCATAAGCTTCTCTGTGACGGTAATCCTGGGGCTGGGCGGTGTCGAGAGAAGCGAGAGACACGCTCTTGAGACAGCCAGACTGCTCACCGGGATTGATCCTAACTATGCCGGAGCCTTAACTCTGACCCTCATCCCCGGCACCCCACTCTACGAACAGTGGGAACGCGATGAATTCCACCCCCTTTCACCTTTCCAATCCCTGGAGAAACTCAAGCTAATCATAGATAATGCCGGCTTTACGGATTGCTTCTTCAGCTCAATGCATGCCTCCAACTATCTCTCCTTAAGGGGAAGACTGCCGCAGGACAGGCAAAGGATGCTTAGAGAGCTAGAAGTAGTCCTGGCGGCAAGAGACCCCTCTCTGCTCAGGCCCGAGTTCCTCAGGGGCCTGTGACTGCGATGTCACCAGTGGTAGATCTACCGACAAGTCTACCCGTGCCAGCCTGTAATACGATATCCACACAATCTGGCCAAGGGTATCTTATGTCAACTACGGAGTTTCTTGATCAGGAAGGCCATGTTCTTGCCGAAGTTCCAGGCTGTCCTCAGCCCCTCTTCATCATGCTCCACCTCGCCTTTGTCCCGGCCAACAGCCACGTTCCAGTACGTAGAACCGGGAATGAAGAACCCCAGAATCTGAAACCAGTAGGTAAGCTGGGCAAACGTGAAATTCTTGCCAGCGCGCCTCGCCACCACCAGTGCCCCGCCCACCTTGCCGCTGAAGGGCCTGCCATGCGAGCTCGATATGTACCCCACACGCTCCATAAGCGCTTTCATCAGCGCCGTAGCAGAGCCGAAATACACGGGCGAGGCTAAGATAATACCCTCGGCCTCTTTCATCTTGAGATATATCGGGAACAGGTCATCCTCGATAGGGCAACTCTCTTCCTTTTTGCAGGCCATACACGCATCGCACGGCTTTATCTCCAGGCCGGCCAACCGTACAAGCTCAGTATCCAACCCTTCCTCGGAAATTGCCTTAAGCGTATGCCCGGTTAACAACTCCGTGTTGCCATTTATCCTCGGACTGCCGACTATGCCTATTACTTTCATCTCGTGACTCCTTAATCAAGCCCGATTCACAAACAATTACATGGTGGGCGGTTGTCGCCCTGATTTTAAGTTAGCGCAGCTCTATGACTTATCACGTTCAGCATTATAGATCATATTACCAAGGTAGAGAAGTAGTAATACGATGACGAAAAGTGTCTCATTGTGCCTGTGTGTCTCTCCCATCATCAGTCCCACATCTCCTTGATCTTGTCCATTATTTTGACGTCCGCCCTATCGCAGATATGTTCTTCGTCCTTCTGCGGGGCCCCATCGTAAGATATCCTGTTCATCGTGCCCAGCACCTCAGGCGTGAAGAAACGGCACAGCTGTGCGTAAACATGGCTGTCGGCAAAGCTTCTCGTGTAGAAACGCAGCGGCCAGAGCACGTACAGAAAGTCGCGGGCACGGGTCATGGCCACGTAGGTGAGCCTCAGTTCTTCCTCGATCTCATCATCGTCGCCCGTGGCAAGGTCCGATGGCAAACAGCCGTCAGCCGCGTGAATCAGATAGACAGCGTCCCATTCCAGACCTTTTGCTGAGTGGATGGTAGAGAGGACCAGCCAGTCCTCGTCGAGCATGGGAGGCCCCGCGAAGTCTCCCGTCGACACTGGCGGTTCCAGCACTAACTCCGCCAGGAACTGCCTGCGGGATGGGTAGCGCGCGGCAAGCTCCCCCAGGTGCTCAATGTCATTCTTCCGGGGTTCGGGATCATCGTAGTTCCTCTCCAGCAATGGAAGGTAGAACCTCGATACACGATCCAACTGTTCCGCCGGAGGAAGCTCTTCCCCGCTGAAGAGGTCCCCGATGAGTTCCGCCAGCCCTGCCAGACCGGAGCGAGCGCTGGCCGGCGCTCGGAAGCCGGCAATGGAGCGCGGGTCGAAGTCATTGGCCTGCACGTGGCCAAAGGCCGATGCGGCTATCGCGGGCCCTACGCCACTCAGCAGCTGCAATACTCTGACCCAGGCGATCTCATCTCTGGGGTTCTCCAGGATACGGAGGATGCTGATCAGGTCCTTGATGTGGGCGGCTTCCAGGAAGCGCAGGCCGCCGTATTTACGAAAGGGAATGTTGCGCCGTGTCAGGGCAAGCTCCAGCGAGGCCGAGTTTGATGCGGCTCGAAACAGCACCGCCTGTCTCTTGAGTTGTATACCCTGCTCATAGTGCTCTAAAACGCGCCGAATAACCTCTTCGTCTTGATGGCTCTCGTCGAGGCAGGTGACGACCTCAGGTAGCTGTCCTTCTTTGCGATCGGACCATAGTTCCTTGGAATAACGCTCGCCGGCCTGGCCGATAATACGGTTGGTGGTCTCCAGGACCGGCTGGACCGAGCGATAGTTCTGCTCCAGGGTCACTATCTTTGCCCCCGGGAATTGCAGCGGGAAGTCCATCATGTTCTTGACCGTCGCACTGCGGAAGCTGTAAATGCTCTGGGCATCATCTCCCACCACGGTGATGTTCTTGTTTGTGCGCCTCATCCCTTCCAGGATCTTCGCCTGAATGCGGTTTGTATCCTGGTATTCGTCCACCAGGACATGGTCGAAACGTTTACTCATGAGCACAGCCAGGTGGTCCTCCTGCAGCATCTGGTACCAGTAGAGTAAGAGATCGTCATAGTCCAGAATATGCCTCTGTTGCTTTCGTTCCACGTACTGACGGAAAAGTGCTCTCAGTTCATCCTGCCACATATCGCACCAGGGGAAATACCTCCTTAGAATAGCATCTAACTCGTCATCGCTATTGACCCGGCGTGAGTAGATGTCCATGCATGTGCTCTTACGGGGAAATCTCTTGTCTGTGCGGGCCAAGCCCAGTTCACTGCGGACTACATTCAAGAAGTCCTCGGAGTCGGAGCGGTCCATGATTGTGAAGTCCGGAGGCAAGCCTGCCGGCTTGCCGTACATCCGCAGCAACCGGTTGGCGGTGGCGTGAAAGGTGCCACCCCAGACACTGATACTG
>JAUWOB010000025.1 GCA_030612345.1 Dehalococcoidia bacterium
TGTTCTCGGTATAGTACACGCTCGTCTGTAGTTGCATCCAGAACAGCCACTGGCTTGCCCTCAAGTACATCAGAAATGATCTTACCGACTGTTACCGGTCCTTTTCGGAGGTACCAGTCGCTAAGCCCATAGGCAACTGTATGCAGTAACACATCCCTTTCTGCTGTCCGCAGCATGAGTGCGCAGGCTTTTGGCCCGATAGCTTTAGCTACACTCTCAACGATGGAACGAAGCAAGGCCCTGGAGTCCCGCGCCGCATTCAGTATCCCTGCTATCTGATACACACTCTCATAATAGTCTCGTTTTTCTTTCGCCATCTTATCACCTCCGTGCCTTAAGTGATCACAGTCGCCTGCACATGTTCATTATCACCCAATATGCCGTGTTTGTTAGCCAGTCTCACCGGCAGATTAGCACCGGTTTTCAACGCCGCCAGAGACGCTAATAGAGATATGCTCCGTCGATCGGATCACCGACCTCGTTGGCATCTTTCGGTGCCAGGCGATCAAGCCTTGTCTAATTTGTGGGCTTGCGCATTCACCGATACCGGCAATGAGTTTGGCTGCCCTGAGATGCACCCCTTTGCCTTAGCGGGTTGGCAGGTTGAATATTCCCGAGGGATGCTGGGTAGCGAGAAAAGCCAACATTGAAACGCGGGCACGGGCTGACACCAGGTGAAAGCGCTCCCTGCTCAGGCGAGGAGTGGATCTAGGTGTCCTGTCTCCTCTTGCCCCTGTATTTCAAGAGAACCACTCCCAGAAGCACTGTAATCACGGAGATTGCGGCCAAGACCGGCAGAACAGTACGGTAGCTGCCCGTTGTGTCGTACACATATCCGGCAAAGGGTGCCCCGCCGGCACCACCGATGGTGCTGTAGAGCATGAGGGCGCCGATTACCATGCCCAGAGACTTTGTGCCAAAAAGTTCGGCCGGCACTAACGTGGCCAGAGGGATTACTCCACCATAGGCCAGGCCGAAGGCGATGGCGAATATGTAGAATGCCCACATCTCGTGCGCGAAGATAAGCCAGGCGAGGGCCAGCGTTGACAGTATCAAGCACAGACTCAGTGCTTGCCTCGCCCCCAACCTATCGGCTATGAAACCCATCGAGGCACGGCTAGCAACACTGCAGCCCGCGATGATGGAGAGTATGCTGGCTGCGGCTATCTCCGTTACTCCGCTAGCAGTGGCATGCGGAATGATGTGAACCACGATCGCCTGCAAACAGAAGAACCAAAGGGATCCTATTGCGCCGTAGAGCCAGAATGAGGCGCCTCTCACGGCTTCGCCCAGAGAAAGTCCCTCCATTGAAACCCCGATGGCCTCGCTTTGCCCATCATCAAGTTGGCCATAAGGCCTAAGGCCCATCTGGGCGGGACTCTTCCTGACAAATTGAGCTAGAGGGATGATGACTGCCCAGGCAACTACGCCAAGGATAACGAATGTCTTTTGCCAGCCGTGGGCAGATATCAGCATCTGTGCCAGCAGCGGCGAGACAATTGCCCCCAGACCAAAGCCCGTGGCCAGAATGCTGACGGCTATGCCCCTTTTCTGTACGAACCATCTCGGTATTGTGGAAACCAACGGAGCTATGAAACAACCGAAAGCTAATCCTATGAATAGGCCCCAGAATATATAGGTGTCACGCAGCGTACTAACCCTACTCATCAGTACGAACCCGGCACCCATCAGTACACCGCCCAGGCTAGCCAGAATGCGAGGCCCGTATTTATCACTTAGTTTTCCGGTGGCTATGGCCAAGAATCCTGCCACCAGATAAGCTATTGACGGCGCTAATGACAGCGGTCCTCTGTCCCATTGGAAATTTTCTATCAGCGGTTTCAGGAAGACGCCAAAGGTGTAGACCGAAAGCGAGCACGTCGCCATGATGCCGGCGCTGGCCAAGGTTACGATCCAGCCGTAGTGGATGCGGCCTGCTCTCATAATGCCCCAATTTAGCACACGGGGTGATGGGGCGCAAAACGGGCAGTGCAGTTATCCTGCCGCAGAGCCACCCGGCCTGGCTGCTGTTTCAGGAGGCAGGCGACGCATTTCGGGTTCAGCGGTGGTTGGTGCCGGACGGAAGGGCTCTCATGTGGTGTACACTTGGAGCGATGTTAGTTGACGGGTTGACCGTATCTATCATATAATAACCAACAAGTTCACAAGGAGGGTATCATGTCTGACAGTGTCTACAAGATAATAACGTTGGTGGGCGCCAGCACCGAGTCCTGGGAGAAGGCGGCAGCCGCTGCGGTTGAGAGAGCCTCGAAGAGCTTGCGTGACCTGCGCGTTGCCGAGGTGGAGGAGCTGGACATGAGTCTCGACAACGGCAAGGTTATCGCCTACCGTGCCAAGGTGCGGGTCTCCTTCAAGTATGAGGACAAGGAAATTTAAGTAGGCCGATTAGGGTATCGCCCATCGGTTATCGGGTGATCAGTCCCATCCCCCTGCGGCGCTTCTGTTTTTCCCTTTGATCACCAGTTTCCCACGGCGCAGCCGTCTTTGCGGGGGTCTGAGCCGGCCATGAGGGCCTTAGTGGTCGGGTGCACCATAATGGCCTGCCCTCCGCCGAATTGCTGAGAGTAAGGATCAGCCAGTTCGATTATGCGGTGTCCCTTGTCGGCCAGTTTTTCACGGACGGGAGGAGGGATATTGGGTTCGCAGATACATTCGCTGCCCTGAATATATCTGAAGCGAGGGGCATCGAGAGCCGCCTGCACGTCCATACCGAAGTGGACAATGTTGAGCAGGACCTGGACATGTCCCTGCGGCTGCATGAAACCGCCCATGACGCCGAAGGTGAGAAACAAGTCACCATGGCGCAAAACCATGGCCGGGATTATGGTGTGATATGGCCTCTTATGAGGCTCGATGCAGTTGGGATGGCCGTCTTCAAGGGAGAACAGGCTGCCACGGTTTTGCAGGCAGATACCTGTATCCGGTACGACAATGCCGGAGCCGAACGGCTGGTAAAGGCTGCTGATGAAAGAGACGCTGTTACCATCTTTATCAGTCACGGCCAGGTAGACGGTGTCTTCGCGGGTGCTCAAGGCGCCTGCCTCTACTGCTTTAGCTGCCCTATTCCTATCTATAAGGCTCCTTCTTCGCTCTGCGTAGCCTTTGGCAAGCAATCTCTCCCAAGGAAGGTCGGTGAAGTCCGGATCGGCCACGTATCGACTGCCGTCGGCAAAAGCCAGCTTGATGGCCTCTATCAGGAAGTGCAGGTAGTCGGCAGAGTTATGCCCCAGGGATTGTAGATCAAAGCCCTCCAGTATATTCAAGGCCAGCAGAACGACCAGCCCTTGACCGTTGGGCGGACATTCATAGACGTCATATCCGTGATAATTGGTGCTTATCGGCGTCACCCATGTAGAGCTATGGTCGCTCAGGTCCTGCATAGTAATCAGCCCGCCGTTTTCTTCAGAACAAGCTACTATTGCTTCAGCAATCTCCCCCCTGTAGAAGACCTCACGTCCAGCCTCGGCAATCTTGCGGAAGGTTCGGGCCAGGTCGGGCTGCACGATAACGTCGCCCGGCTCAGGTGCCTTTCCGCCCCGCAGATAGGTACGGGCAGCAGCGGCATTAGGCCGCAGTTTGGCGCTGTTCATCTGCCAGGTGTGCGCAATGACCTCTGTGACAGGAAACCCGTGTTGAGCTAACTGTATGGCCGGCACCAATACCTGAGCCAGGCTCATAGTGCCGTAGTTTTCGAGCAGCGAACACCACCCGTCCAGGGCGCCGGGTATTGTCACCGTATGGATGCCTGTATCGGGCATTCGCCGGTAACCGAGATCTAGAAGCGTTTCCAGACCAGTTGCATAGGGAGCACGGCCGCTGGCATTCAATGCCTTTAGCTGGTTGCTGCCCCTCAAATACAACAGCGCAAAGGCATCTCCTCCCAGGCCCGTGGCCATGGGCTCCACCACGTTCAAGGCGGCAGCGGTGGCGATGGCAGCATCGATCGCATTGCCTCCCTGCTGTAGCATGCTCATCCCGGCCTGCGCCGCTAAGGGTTGGCTGGGGGCCACGATTCCGCGATTACTCATAACCGCGGAGCGACGCGATGGAATAGAGTATTTTGCGGCCATTTCTCCCCAGCCCGGGAGCCCCGCCCCGGGCTGTGCCCATATTGTAACCCATTCTGGGCTCATTGGAAGGCTCTTGCGGTGTCCAGGACACACTGTACAGTCCTGGCAACTTTGAAAACAAACTGCCGAAGATTTAGAATAAGGACGGAAGGAGATGGGAACATGATGGTCGTCACAGGGGCTACGGGCCACATTGGTAATGTCCTGGGGCGCGAGGTGCGCGCGCGGGGGCAAGGTGTGCGCGCCCTGGTTATGCCTGCCGAGGACGACCGACCGCTGGAGGGACTTGATGTGGAGCTTGTCCATGGTGACGTCAGGCATCTGCCGAGCCTCAAGGCGGCCTTCACCGGGGTCGACGTTGTCTTTCACCTTGCCGGTATCGTTACCATCATGCCCGGCATGAGGGCCATACTGGAGGCGGTAAACGTGGGAGGTGTGCGCAATGTCATCGACGCCTGCCGGGCTGCAGGTGTGCGGCGCCTGGTCTATACCAGCTCGGTCCACGCTATCGCCGAGCCATCCCACGGCACGGTTATCGATGAATCACAGCCCTTCGACCCGGATCAGGTTCTTGGCGACTACGCACGTAGCAAAGCTCGCGCCACCCTGCTTCTTCTTGACGAGGTAAGAAAAGGAGGCCTTGATGCCGTGGTCTGCTGCCCCACGGGTGTCATCGGTCCCTGGGATTACAGAATCTCCAATATCGGCCAGCTCATACTCGACTTGGCGAGTGGTCATCTCAGATCGTACGTGAGAGGAGCCTATGATTTCGTTGACGTGCGTGATGTGGCTACAGGCCTCATCCTGGCTGCCGAGAGAGGGCAGTCAGGGCATCACTATATTCTATCCGGCGCACAGGTACAGGTTCCGGAACTGATGAAGGAACTGGAACGGAATATCGGCTACAAGGCTCCCGGCTATGAGATCCCGTCTGGGATAGCCCGAGCTGCCGGGGTGCTGGCGGGCGTGTACTACCGGGTAATGCGGAGGCGGCCTGTCTTCACGGCCTACTCCATTGACGTTCTGACAAGCAACTCTCAGGTGAGCTCGGCGCGGGCGCGTGAGGAACTCGGTTTTACAGCCAGAAGATGGCAGGATTCAATACGCGATCACGTGGAATGGTTCCGTGCTGAGGGCATGCTCCCCACCCGCAGCTAGAATTTCACATTGCAGGGATGAGCTTGTGCCTGTATTCTTAACTATATAAGAAGAGAGAGGAGGACAAGATATGGAAAAGACATGGAAACCGACAACCGCGGGAGTACTCTGCATTCTGGCCGGAATAGCCGACGTGGCTTTTGGGATACTGATCATTTTGGCCGCGGGCATTGCACGTCAGGTCTTTGCATTCACGGAGATGGGGCGGGTGATTGACCTGATTATTGCCATCAGTCCTCTGTGGTTCGTACTGGGGATAGTTGCCATAGTGGGCGGCATTTATGCCCTAAGAAGAAGGGTTTGGGGTTTGGCGCTGGCCGGGTCTATCTGTGCACTCAGTGGCTGCTCGCTTTTCGGAATACTGGCCATCATATTCGTGGCCATGGGGAAGGACGAGTTCGAGTAGAGCCTGATACGTTACATACGGGGAGCGGCGTTCGGTGGTCGGATAGGCCGCGGCCCGTGTTGTACGGGAACTGCGGTGGCATACTTTCTCGTTGTCTGTTTAGCGTGTTTCTTCTCGGTCAACTTGCACAACGTCCTGAAGTCTCGTAAGCGGGAAGGGGATGTGAAAGCTCATGCCGAGGTCAAACGATCCGCAGGATTCGCTCTATCCACATGTACTGGCAAATATGACACGGGATGACCTTATCAAGGACAGCGATCCGGTGGTGGGCTACATTATAGAAGAGATGAATCGCTAGACGGTTCTCGTGGAAGCGGCGGCTCTACTGATGAAGCAGCCCGGCGACGGAGGGCAGAGTATCGCTCGAAGTGCCGCAGGCCGGGCCGCCGCTAATGCTCGGCCTACCTGGCCCTGCTGGCTATGTCGGAATGCGGGAAGCGACAATTGACCTGGGTCGGGACGGGGTAGTAAAATCAGGCGTGAAAGTTAACAAGGGTAACTGAAAGCGACTGGCGGTTTGAAAGGAACAAATGGCGAAGAATGCCGGGGTACTTAATGGTGGTTGATTACCCTGCAACGAAGCGAGGTTCCCTGAATAACCTCGAAAGGAGCTAAAAATGGATTTTGAATTCGGCGAAGAACACAAGATGTTTCAAGCGATGGTGCGGGGTTTTTGTGCGAAGGAAATAGAACCGCACGCCGCTGAATGGGACGAGGCAGAGGTCTTTCCCTACGAGGTCTTCAAGAAGATGGCTGAGGCCGGGTTGTGCGGCGTGCACTTTCCCGAGAAATACGGGGGCAGCGGTGATGAGATAACCTTCACTATAGCCAATGAGGAGATCTCCCGCGCCTGTGCCGGTATAGGTGTGGCCTATCTGGTCAGCCTCGGCCTGGCTATGTATCCCGTGGTCATGCATGGCAGCGAGGAGCAAAAGCAGCGCTATATTCCACGTGTCATCGACGGCACGATAGTGGCGTTCGCCTTAACTGAGGCCATGGCCGGCAGTGACGTTGCCGGTCTGGAGACAAAATATACGTTGGATGGCGATTCTTATGTTCTGAACGGCCAAAAGATCTTCATAAGCAATGCTGCTGAAGCTGATTTCGTAACCACCTTTGCCACCAAAGATAAGTCGCTGGGCTATCGCGGCATCAGTGCCTTTGTTGTGGATAAGGGTACTAAGGGCTTCTCCGTAGGCAAGGTAGAAAGAAAAATGGGACTGCACCCTGCCTCGGTAGCGGAGCTTATCTTCGATGATTGCAGAGTGCCTGCGGGCAACATGCTGGGCGAGGAAGGGAAGGGCTTCAGGATAGCTCTGGAGGGTATTGATGCCAGCAGGGTCAGCATAGCTGCCCAGGCGCTGGGCATTGCGCGGGCCGCTTATGAAGCTGCCGTGACCTATGCCAAGGAAAGGAGGCAGTTCAATACCGAACTGGCTCGCCTGCAGGCCATCCAGTGGATGATTGCCGATATGGCCACGGACATAGACGCGGCCAGATTGCTGACCTACAGGGCTGCCTGGTTAACTATGAAAGATAAACATGCTCCTCCTAAGGAGGCGGCAATGGCCAAGGTCTTTGCCTCCGAGGCGGCTCACAGGGTTTGCCACAAGGCCGTTCAGATATTCGGCGGCTATGGCTATACCAGGGACTTTGCGGTGGAACGCTACTATCGCGACCAGAGGATAACCGAGATTTATGAAGGGACCTCGGAGATGCAGAGGTGGACGATTGCCCGGCAGGTATTGGGAGTGAAGTAAAGGCGCTGACCATGTTTACAGAGAAAACCCTGCAAGAAGCACAGGAAGGACGGAAGAGGTGGGAGAAGGAGGTGGAGAAGGCCAGAAGACAGAGGGCTGACAGGAAGGCAAGGTTTTCCACCGTTTCCGACCTCGAGATACAGGCAATCTATACCCCCGACGACATTAAGGACCTGGATTTTGCCCGGGACATCGGTTATCCGGGCATTTTCCCCTTCACCAGGGGATGTCAACCTACGATGTATCGAGGCAGGGAATGGACGTTTCGCATGTTCTCGGGAATGGGCAGTGCGGAGGATACAAATAAGAGATGGCATCATCTTCTTAAGGAAGGCGAGACAGGCTTGAGTACTGCCTTCGACTTTCCCACTCTGATGGGATACGATACCGATTCGCCCCGAGCCAGGGGTGAGTGCGGCAAATGCGGCGTGGCAATCGATACCCTGAGAGATTTCGAGATTCTGACCCGCGGCATTCCCCTGGATAGCGTGACTACGTCCATGACCATTAACCCGCCTGCTTCCGTGCTCTGGGCGATGTATTTGATTGTGGCCGATAAGTCAGGCATAGGCTGGGACAAGATCGGGGGCACGATTCAAAACGATATGCTCAAGGAATTCATCGCCCAGAAGACATTCATGCTGCCGCCGGGATCGTCCATTCGACTGATAAGCGACACCATCGAGTTCGGCACACAACGGGTTCCCTTGTGGAATCCCATAAGCATCAGCGGCTATCACATTCGTGAGGCGGGCTCCACCGCTGTTCAGGAACTGGCTTTCACCCTGGCCGATGGGATAGCCTATATCCAGGATGTCAGGGAAAGGAAGAAACTGGACGTTGACGACTTCGCCCCCCGTCTTTCCTTCTTCTTCAACTCGCATCTCGACTTTTTCGAGGAGATCGCCAAGCTCCGGGCAGCGCGAAGGATGTGGGCCAACATCATGAGACACAGGTTCAAAGCTAAGAATCCTCGCTCATGGTGGATGAGGTTTCATACTCAAACCTCGGGATGCTCTCTAACCGCCCAGCAGCCCTACAACAACATCGTTCGAACTACCGCTGAAGCTCTGGCCGCCGTCCTGGGCGGGACACAATCTTTACACACCAATTCTCTCGATGAGACCCTGGCCTTGCCCTCTGAATTCGCTGCTACTATTGCTCTGCGCACCCAGCAGATCCTGGCCGACGAAATAGGCGTCGCCAACACCATAGACCCTCTGGCGGGCTCTTATTTTGTGGAGTCCTTGACCAGCCAGATGGAGGAAAAGGCCTGGGAGTACATCAACAAGATAGACGAGATGGGAGGCATGCTTGCCGCCATCGATAAGGGATTTCCCCAGATGGAGATTGCCGATGCCGCCTATCATTATCAGCAGCAGATCGATGAGGGAGAAAAGGTTGTGGTGGGGGTGAACAAGCATATTGTGGGAGACGAGGCTCCTCCCGAGATACTGAGAATAGACGAGGAGGTCGAAGAAAGGCAGATTGCCAGGTTGCAGGAGGTAAAAGGGGCGAGGGATAATCGGAGGGTGGCTCAGGTCCTGAGCGACCTGCGCGCTGCTTCCGGGACGGACAAGAATCTTATGCCTTACGTGATAGAGGCAGTAAAGGAATACGCTACTGAGCAAGAAATCTGCGATGTTTGGAGAGATGTTTTTGGGGAGTACCGCGACCCGGGATTTTTCTGAACTCTACTCCTAGAATTCCCCTCTCCCTCGAAGGGAGAGGGCTAGGGTGAGGGTGCAATTCATAGAAGGAGGAGACCAGGCGAAGGTGAGGGCAGTATGACGAACTCAGAAAAGAAGATACGGATCTTGGTGGCCAAGCCCGGCCTGGATGGACATGACCGGGGAGTAAGGGTTATCGCCAGGGCCTTCCGCGACGCCGGGTTTGAGGTAGTATACACCGGCCTGCACCAGACTCCCGAGCAGATCGTTGCCGCCGCGCTACAGGAGGATGTGGACCTCATCGGGCTGAGCTGTCTCTCCGGCGCCCATATATACCTGTTTGGGCGCGTGATTGAGCTGCTAAAGGCAAAGAAAGCAGATGATATAGTGGTCATCGGTGGTGGCATTGTTCCTAAGGAAGACGTTCCTAAGCTGAAGGAGCTAGGAATCAAGGAAGTGTTTTTGCCGGGTGCCCCCCTTCATAGCATAGTAGGCTGGGTCAAGGACAACGTCACTC
>JAUWOB010000086.1 GCA_030612345.1 Dehalococcoidia bacterium
ATTGACGCTACATTATGGGCTCCATCAACCAGCACCGTGGGGTTCTGCCCCACAATGTGAAATCTGCCCCGCCATCTTACCCGGGCAAGCCACTGGGCGATATCAGCCGCTGAGATGGCAAGACCCTCAGAGGCCAATGTCTCCAAAGCAGCTAAGGCAGCGGCAGCGTTCTCAAGCTGAAAGTCGCCCAAAAGAGGAATGCTAATCTGGTGTTTGCCCGTTCTACCTTCGATTACTAACGATTGATGACAGAGGTCGCCGCCTGTCTTGTGCCAGGTGATGTCCTTGCCTACCTGAACTACCTTCGTCTCCTTCTCACGACAAATATCGATGATTACCGAAGCGGCCTCTGCCGGTTGGGGAGAAAGCACCACCCAGCAGCCGGGCTTGATAATGCCTGCTTTCTCGCGAGCTATTTCCTCCAAGCTATTGCCCAAGATCTGAGTATGGTCCAGGCTGATAGGGGTGATACCGCAGACCAAGGGCCTGGCCACATTGGTGGCATCAAGTCTGCCGCCTAGACCTACTTCCAGTACTTGAAAGTCAGTCTGCTCCCCCTTGAAATAGACAAATGCCACTGCAGTTAACGCCTCAAAATAGGTCAGTTGCCTGAAGACAGCATCCTGGCTCATCGATTCAATAAAGGGCTTGACTCCTGCCATAGCAGAGGCAAACTCAGCTTCCGTAATCAGCTTACCATCCACGCGAATACGCTCCCTCAGAGTATGAAAATGGGGCGAGGTATATAGCCCTGTCTTGTATCCGGAGCTACTCAGGACTTGTGCCACCATAGCTGCCACGCTCCCTTTCCCCTTAGTGCCTGCTATGTGAACCGTTCTGGCAGCAAACTGAGGATCGCCCATGCGACTCAGCAGTTCTTCCAGGTGTCCTAAGTCATAGCCGGGCTGGGCATAAGATGTGCCCGGAATCTGCTCATAGTTGACAAAACTGTTGAGATACTCTTCAGCCTGGCTGTAGTTCAATGCCTTGCCTCAATCTAAGTGGCAATTATACTACTTAAACGTGATGTCGAGCATCATGCCTTCCCCAGACTGTGGTAAAATCCTGGGATACTGTTCGGGAGAAGAGCGTAAGCGAAGAATCGCGTGAAGATTACACTTGAGTCATTAGGCAATGTAGCTGACGAAATGATGGAGGAGCTCAAGGCTAGAGTTGGTGCCGTTTTCCACTGCCGTGTTGAAACAAGAGCAGGTCTCAGCGATTTGGCGCGGGCTTACGATCCTCAAAGGAAGCAATACTCCTCCTCAGAACTGCTAACCTCTCTAGGAAGGACGGAAAGAGAGGAG
The DNA here is from genome assembly GCA_030612345.1 of Dehalococcoidia bacterium. GTDB lineage: Bacteria > Chloroflexota > Dehalococcoidia > GIF9 > AB-539-J10 > RBG-13-51-36. The sequence continues at coordinate 1,308 of JAUWOB010000086.1, forward strand.
AGGGTTGTCGGTATAGCTGACGTTGACCTTTATGTTCCCAGGCTCAACTTCGTCTTCGGCGAAGCCGATATGACCTCTGGAAGGGCCATCATATCCCTCTGTCGCCTGAGGCACGAGTACTATGGCTTGCCCCAAGACGAAGCCTTGTTCCTGGAACGAGCTACCAAGGAGATAGTTCATGAACTGGGGCATACCTTCGGTCTGGGACATTGTTCCAGAAGCAAATGTATAATGCACTTCTCGAACAGCCTGGCTGACACCGACCTGAAGCAGGCGGCCTTCTGTAGTAACTGTCGCCCCAAGATAATCCTTTGATACAGGCCGCCAATTTGATATAGTAGGAAAGCGGCAGATAACTTCTTGTTTAGGAGGTAAAATGCGTAGGCCAAGAAAACTGGGAAGGGAGGTAGCAGTGGTGGGTGCAGGGATGTCGAAATTCGGCATGTTTAAAGACAAAGACTCAAAGCACCTGTTTGCTGAAGCGTTCAACGAAATGCTCTCCACGGTCGACAAAGGGATAGACCCTCAAGCTATTGATGCCCTCTATCTGGGCAACTTCACGAACGATTTTTTTGTACATCAAGGGCACTGGGGCCCCATAATCTCGGACTTGATCGGGCTTACACCAAGGCCAGCAACGCGAACCGAGGGTGCCTGTGCATCAAGCGCACTTGCCCTCAGGGAAGGGGTCTTTGCCGTGGCCTCCGGATTTTACGATGTGGTTCTGGTTGGCGGGGTCGAGGAGATGTCGAAGCGTAACACAGAGGAGGTCACCCAGGGTCTGGCCATGGCAGCCATTCCCTACGAGGTCAAAGCGGGATTCACCTTCCCCGGCGTGTTTGGTGCCACGGCCACTGCTTACTTTGCCAGGTATGGAGCCAACCGAGAGCATCTCATGAACGTCACCATAAAAAGCCATAACAATGCGCGTCTCAATCCCAAGGCACAGTTCAACCTCTCGATCCGCGATATCATGAATCAGAGGATTGAACGGGCCAGGAATAGGGGAGAGCCTGTCCCGGATTGGAAAGACGAAAAGGAATTCCTGCGTGATCCAAGGACCAATCCTGTGGTGGCCTGGCCAATGCATCTCTATGACTGTTGCCCCATCAGCGACGGAGCAAGTTGTGTGTTGTTAGTGGCAGGGGAAATGGCCAGAGAGTTCAGCGATGTCCCCCTATATGTCATCGGCATAGGACAGGGCAGCGGCAAGGGCTTACATGCCAAAGAAGACCTGACCTGTTTTGAAGCCACGAGATATGCCGCACAGGAAGCTTATGAGTTATCGGGACTGAGGCCCGAGGATATTCAGATCGCAGAGGTGCATGATTGCTTCTCCATAGCGGAGATTCTTCATCTTGAGGATCTGGGTTTTTTCAAGCCCGGCGAAGGATATACAGCTGTAGAAGAAGGCTTGACCAGATTGGATGGGGCCAAGCCAATCAACACATCAGGGGGACTTAAATGCAAGGGGCATCCCGTGGGAGCCACGGGCACGGGACAACTGGTTGAAATCTGGAAGCAGTTAAGGGGTGAAGCGGGCGAAAGGCAGGTGCCCATCAAGAATTTAAGAATCGGGGCGGCCCATAACCTGGGAGGGACGGGTGGCACGTGCACATTTACCATTCTTGAAAGAAGATAGAAAAGGAGATCAGGCAAATGGAAGAAAGGCTCTTTAACGATATTTCTTATGAACTATTCCTCAGCGAGGACAAGCTGATGGGGTCGAGGTGCCGGAAGTGCGGCGTCCTTTTTGTACCTCCTCGCCCCATTTGCATTAAGTGCTACGACGGTGAAATGGAGTGGGTCGAGATGAAAGGAAAGGGCAAGCTCGCTGCCTTCACCTGTATAGCTATAGGTCCGCCACTGATGATGAAAGAAGGTTACGATAGGAAACATCCTTATGTTGCCGGAGTAGTGGAACTGGAGGAGGGAGCCAGGGTTGTCGCCCGCATTGAGGGGGTGGATGGGAACAAGCCTGAGACCATAAGAATCGGCACCCCTCTGCAAGTAGAGTTCCTACATCGAGGCGAAGCGGATGACCTGGTGACCTTCCTGGCATTCAGGCCTTGATAGCGCCGTATTATGCCGCGTCAGGCCGCGGTTCGACATCACCCCAATATCTGTGGTATGCGCTACGTGAGATGAAACTTTGATAGAAGGAGGCTAAGACATGCAAAGAGTAGTAGTTGTCGTTAGTGGTGCCAGGACAGCAATTGGCGGCTTTGGTGGTTCTTTGAAAGATATGTCTGCTGTTGAGCTAGGTGCAGTCGTCATCAAAGAAGCGCTTAAGCGAGCAGGACTAAGGCCGAAGTCGGGTGAGGAGCTACTCGATCATGGCCCCGATGCCCTTAGGTCTGAAGGAGTCATACAACTGGAGAGAAGGCATTATGACTACGATTCCTCATTGCGTCCTGTTCAGGTCGACGAAGTGATTATGGGTAATGTTCTTCAAGGAGGGCAGGGACAGAATACAGCTCGTCAGGCCTCCATCCACGCCGGGATTCCCAAAGAGACACCTGCCTTTACAGTGAACAAGGTCTGTGCCTCGGGTTTGAAAGCCATCACTTTGGGCGCAGAGGCCATAATGCTGAGCCAGGCCGATGTCGTGGTTGCTGGGGGCATGGAATGCATGAGCCACGCCCCTTATCTTCTACCCAAGGCCCGCTGGGGCTATCGTATGGATGTTGAAGCCAGGGGCGAGTTGATAGACCTCATGGTCTATGACGGGCTGTGGGAGATATTCTACGGCTACCATATGGGTAACACCGCAGAGGAAATCGCCAGGAGATATGGTTTCGCCCGCCAGCAACAGGACGAGATAGGCTACCTCAGCCATGTGCGGGCTCGCAAGGCCATAGCGGATGGCCTGTTCAGGGATGAGATAGTTCCTTTGCCTATCCCGCAGAAGAGAGCAGAGCCGATTGTTTTTGACACTGATGAGCGACCCATGGACACTTCCATGGAGAAGATGTCCAAGCTAGCTCCAGCATTTCGCAAAGATGGAACAGTGACTGCAGGTAACTCCTCGGGGATTAATGATGCGGCAGCGGCGGTGGTGCTTATGTCCAAAGACAAGGCCAGAGAGCTAGGGCTTAAACCCATGGCAACTCTCAGGGCTTGGGCTTCCGGTGCGCTGGACCCGAACTATATGGGATTAGGCCCCGTGCCCGCGGTGAGAAAGGTGCTCAAGAAGACGGGGCTCGGCAATAAAGACTTGGGCGTCATTGAGCTTAACGAAGCATTTGCCGCTCAGGTACTGGGATGCATGAAAGAGTTTAATTGGGATTTTGATCACATTAACCCTCATGGTGGCGGCATATCTCTGGGTCATCCTATCGGCTGTACGGGAGCGAGGATCGCAGTTACCATCATCCACGATATGGTGCGCAGAAATCTACATTATGGCCTGGAAACCATGTGTATCGGCGGCGGGCAAGGCATGGCAGCCATATGGGAAAGGCCCTGAAATCGCGCGAGAGGTTCGGTGTCTACGTTACCATTAACTGTCAAGGCCCTCCTTAACTCGCAGGCCTATCCCCATAAACCGCCTGAGGTCGAGTTGGTCCAGACGCAAATGTCCTTTGTCTTCCTTGCTGGTGACTTCGTATATAAAGTGAAGAAGGCAGTCGACCTGGAGT
>JAUWOB010000053.1 GCA_030612345.1 Dehalococcoidia bacterium
CCCTGACCTTCACTAGGCCTTTGATGGTGAGAATGTTGCCCTCCTGCCATAGCCCCTGGGTGCTCTCGTAGAGCCTGGGCCAGGCGATGACCTCGATACCGGCATCCAGGTCTTCAATTGCAGCGACAACAAAGGGGCGCCTGGCTCTGGTGTAGGCCTGACGTACTGAGACCACCATTCCCGCAATTGTCACCGTTTCATCAACCATATCCATATTGATTTCGCCACAGGAAAGGACGCCTTTCACCCCAGAGGTTTCATCCGCGCGTTCCCTGGCAAGGAAATCGAGGGGCTGGGAGAAGTAGACCCCCAGCAGTTCTCTCTCCCAGACAAGCTTCTGCTTGGTGGCTACCTCCTCCTCTGCGGTTTCGTAATCAATACGGGGGGTGGGAGAGCTTTGCCCCCACAGGTCAAACATGCCAACCTGTCCCGCTTCCTGTGCTCTTTGCCTGCTTTGAGCCAGAGAGATGAGCTTATCCGGGGACTCAAGCAGTGCCTTGCGGCTGCCCAGGGAGTCAAAGGCACCGGCCTTGATCAGGCTTTCTAATACCTTCTTGTTGATGCTGCGCAGGTCGGTGCGATAACAGAAGTCCTCAACGGACTGAAAATCGCCCCCCGAGTCCCGGCCAGACAAGATATGGTCGATTGGCAGAGAGCCGACGTTCTTAATGGAAGCCAGTCCGAAGCGGATGGCTTCCTCACCCCCTCCCTCTTCATCTGCTCTCAAGGCAACTGAGGATGAGGGTTCAATTGTGAAGTTAGCGCGGCTCTTGTTAATGTCCGGCGGCAGCACTTTGATGCCCAACCGTCGACATTCAGCAATCGCCGAACGGACCTTATCCATGTTGTCGGCATAAGTGTCGAGCAAGGCGACCATATACTCGATGGGGTAGTTCGCCTTAAGATAGGCAGTGCGGCAGGCAATGAGGGCATAGCAGACGCTGTGGGCCTTGTTGAAAGCGTAACCGGCGAAGGGTTCGATTAAGGAAAAAACCTCCTTAGCTAGTTCAGGGGATATGCCGTTTCTCTTTGCTCCAGCCATGAAATTGCGCTCCTCTTTCTTCATCACCTCAGGTATCTTCTTGCCCATGGCTTTACGGAGAATGTCGGCCTGGCCCAGACTGTAGCCGGCCAGGGCTTGAGCGATGAATATTACCTGCTCTTGATAGACGATAACTCCATACGTTTCTTCCAGAATCTCCTTGAGAATGGGATGAAGATAGTGAATAGGAGCAACACCCTGTTTAGCTCTGATGAAGGTGGGAATCTGTTCCATGGGACCCGGCCGGTACAGTGCCACCATGGCGGCGATATCGTTGAAGTTAGTGGGCTTAAGCTCCCTGATATAGCGGCGCATGCCGGCGCCTTCCAGTTGGAAGATGCCTCTGGTTTCGCCTGAGGCAAGCAACTCAAAGGTCCGGGCATCGTCGAGAGGAATGTGCTGCAAATCCAGGGAGATTCCGCGCTGCCGGGCAATGATCTCTCTGGCCCTGATCAGAACGGTCAGATTGGATAGTCCCAGGAAATCCATTTTCAGCAGTCCCAGGCTGGCGATGTTCCCCATATGGAACTGTGTCATGACCCCAACCTGTCGGGAATCACCCTTTCCCACCGTTTGTAGTGGCACATATTCGGTTAGGGGCTCACGGGAGATAACCACGCCGGCGGCATGGGTGCTGGCGTGCCTGACCATTCCCTCCAGTTTCCTGGCCGAGTCAATCAGGTTGCGTATTGCGGGGTCCTGGTGATAAGCATCATACAGCTCGCTCCTCTGTGCCAGAGCTCTATCGAGCGTTATTGTTAACTCCAGAGGGATGAGTCGGGCTACCCGGTCGACCTGAGCATAAGGCGTGCCTAAAGCCCGCCCCATGTCTCTTATCGCTGCCCTGGCTCCCATGGTGCCAAAGGTAATGATCTGGGCTACGTGGCCGGAGCCATATTTCTGGTTAACGTAGGCCAGGACTTCGTCACGGCGATCATCCTGAAAATCAAGGTCAATGTCAGGCAACTCGCGGCGCTCGACATTGAGGAATCGTTCGAACACTAGCGAGTATGCCAGCGGGTCTACGTCAGTGACACCCAGGCAGTAAAGAGCCAGGCTGGCAGCGGCACTTCCCCGAACACCAAAACAGATGCCCCGCTCCCTGACAAAGGAGATTATGTCCCAGACAACCAGGAAGTAATGGGCGAATTTCGTCTTCTGGATGACAGCGAGTTCGTGGCCAAGCTGTTCTCTCACTCTTAAGTCGAGCTCCGGATAGCGTCTTTCCAGGCCCTGCCAGCAGAGTTCAGCCAGGAAATCATCAGCGTTCCTGCCTTCAGGCAGTTCTAGCTGGGGCAGGTGCAGGGTGGTGAAATCCAGTTCCAGATGACACATATCAGCTATGGCCTGAGTGTTCTCCACAGCCTGAGGCAGGTCAGCAAATAGCTCTGCCACTTCTGCAGGGCTTTTCAGATAGAAGAAGTCGCCGGCCATCTTCAGCCTCTTTTCATCATTCACAGAGGCATTGGTCTGTATACACAGGAGGAGGTCATGGGCCGGAGCGTCCTCCTTATCGACATAATGAACATCAAAGGTCGCTGCCAAAGGTATGTTGAGTTCGGAGGACAGCGCCACCAGCTCCCGGTTGATCTGCTCCAGTTCAGGCATAGGATGTCTTTGAATCTCCAGGTAATAGTCGCCGAACACTTCTTTGTACCACGAGGCTGTCCTACCAAGTTCGTCACTTCGCCCCTCGAGGATGAGCCGTGCCAATTCGCCGTGAGCGCATCCGGAAAGGGCAACAAGCCCTTCGTGATGAAGCTTGAGAAGCTCCTTATCGACCCTGGGCTTGTAGTAGAACCCCTCGAGGCAACTCTTAGTAACCAGCTGAAGCAAATTGCGGTAGCCCTTCTCATTCTTGGCCAGCAAGGTGAGATGATGGGGAACCTTGCGGCCTGGCTCTCTACTGCTGCGGTCGGTCTCGGCAACGTAGACTTCACAGCCGATGATCGGTTTTATGCCTGCTTCCTTGGCTGCTACATAGAAATCCACGACGCCATACATGGCACCGTGATCAGTGATAGCAAGGCTGTCCATGCCCAACTCCTTGGCGCGGGCCACAAGCTGGGGAATGCGACACATGCCATCGAGCAAGCTATACTCGGTGTGGACGTGAAGGTGGGCAAACCTCGTGGCAGGCGAAGTGCGACAATCCTCGGACATCGACCAGATTATAGCATTTGCGCCGACACCACCCAACGAGGATTTTCCAGATAACAGGGATTTGTCGGCGTTTGACTATATCTCAGAGCAGCGTCCACCATATCAATATGATCTGTCCCTGCTGTTTCTTGTGTCTCTTAGTAAAGGTCACTCAGCATAGGAATTGTAGTCAGCATGACAATAATACCGTAGCTGAGCAGCACCAGGGCAAGCCTTCTACCGGACGGACGCCTCTTAACGCAGTAGACTACCATGGCCACAATCAACACGCTCTGCGCAATCATGAGAAGATAGTAACCCGGGGAAAACTCCTCCATCAAGGGATAAGAGAAGACATACCACGGCGACAGATATAGAATCCGCAGCCCGGTGACCTGATCAGGCCACAGGGCTCCGGTTTTGACCTGGCGTATGTACAACTGCGGATAGCCAAAGAAGAGGTACTGCTCGCCATAGTAGACATCCGGCGTCATAACACTGCCCTGCATCCAAACCCGCTGGCTTTCCTCCAACTCCAGGCGGCAACTCCTTCTGGTGAAAGCCGTGTCAATCGTGACGACAAAGGTGGCGGCCGGAGCATTGCCCTCGATTTCCTCGGCCAGGAAGTATCTCAGCTTGCCCTGGAGTGTTTCTCCGAGCTTCTCAGTAAGACGGGCCTTGAAAACATACGGTTCGGGACTGTCAGTAGGGATCAAATATACTATCAGCAACGGCAGCCCGACAAACAGCAGGACCAGCATTATGAGTGTGGCCTTAAGTCTCATGCTACCTCGTTCTGCAACACGGTATAGTAATCCAGAATAATCAGATAATCAATCGGCGTGTGTGCCTCTGCCATTCTTGTGGGGCATGAATGCACGACACAGCCGCTGAGGCCCGGTATGATGGCGAACGAAACCGGGCTGAGACGCAAGCTGGAGATGGCTGGTTCCCGTTTTGTGATACACTTGGACAGCCACAGAATACGGTGGTTGCAGAAAGGATCAGTCGCCGATGATCACAGCGCAATTCAAGAAAGTCTTCGAGCCAACGAGCATAGGTCGGATGCAGTTGAAGAATCGCATAGTTATGCCGCCGATAGGCACCTACTTCGCCGAAGCAGACGGGCCTGTCGGTCCACGCATGCTGGATTACTATGAGGCCAGGGCTAGAGGTGGAGTGGGACTGATCATTGTCGAAGGGAGCGCTCCCAGCCTGCAATGCACCATGCCCCGTCAGGCGTCTCTGGGAGACGATAAGCTCATTCCCAGGTGGCGAAAATTGATAGACTCCGTTCATAAGTACAATGCCAGGATAGCTATCCAGCTAATGCATGCCACCATGGAGCACCGGGACGGGAAGGTAGTGCAGGTCAGTCCCTCTCCGCTGATAGTACCCGCCAGATATGTGGGCCTCTCCGGAGAACCTCCGCATGCACTGACTGTGGATGAAATCACCGAAAGGGTACGGTGGTTTGCCTCGGCTGCCCGACGTGCCAGGGAGGCCGGTTTTGATGGGGTGGAGATTCACGGTGCTCACCAGTACCTTGTGGCCGCCTTTCTCTCTTCAGCGACCAACCAGCGCAAAGATAAATACGGCGGCTCGGTTGAAAACAAGGCAAGATTTCTGGTGGAGATACTCCGTGCTATCAGAGAAGAGGTAGGGCCGGATTTTCCCGTCTGGGTCAGACTCAATGCGCGGGAATGGGGGGTGGAGAACGGAATTACCATGGAGGAGACCAGCCAGGTGGTACCGCTGGCGGTGGCGGCGGGCGCTCAGGCCATACACGTCTCCGCGTATGGCGCCGGGCCCTATATAACCAGCGCTCCGATTTCAGACACCCCGGGCTTTCTGGTGCCTCTGGCTGAAGAGGTGAAGAAGCTGACCGACGTGCCGGTGATAGCGGTGGGTAGACTGGACCTTGAGCTTGGCGAGAGGATTCTCCAGGAGGGCAAGGCTGACCTTATAGCCATAGGCAGGCGTCTTATGGCCGACCCGGACTTGCCCAACAAGGCGGCTGCAGGCAGGCTTGATGAGGTCCTGCCCTGCATAGGCTGTATGGAGTGCATTCAACGACTGGCCTTCGATGAACGCAACAGGGGTGCGGTCTGCGTCGTCAACCCCGCGATGGGCAGGGAGAGGGAGTATCAGGTTGAGCCCGCGGCCAGGGCCAAGAATGTGGTTGTGGTCGGTGGCGGTCCGGCCGGCATGCAGGCTGCCCTTGTGGCAGCGCAGAGGGGCCACAAGGTCACCCTGTTTGAAAGGGATGCCAAACTGGGTGGTCAACTGAATATAGCCGCTCTACCTCCGTTCAAGGGCGATATCTTTGCCTGGACAGACTATCTGGTCAGTCAGCTTGAGAAGGCAGGAGTAGTAGTCAAGCTCAACACGGAAGCCACTGCTGAACTCATCGCTGAAAAGAATCCGGATGCCGTTGTCATAGCCGCAGGAGGCACTCTGGCCATGCCTGACATACCCGGCATCGATAAGCCAAACGTGGTTACCGCTCAGGATGTGCTATCAGGCAAGGCCCAAGCCGGGCAGCAAGTGGTCATCATCGGTGGAGGGATGGTTGGCTGTGAGACAGGGCACTATCTGGGGGAACAGGCCAAGACGGTCACCATCGTAGAAATACTGAAGCGGATGGCCAGCGACATGTTGTTCATGAACAGACGCCGGCTCATGGACGGACTGAGGAGCCAGAACGTAACCCTGCTGACCAGCGCGACCTGCGAAGAGATCAGGGAGGGCAGTGTTCGTGTAACCACCGCTGATGGTGAGAAGAAAACCATTCAGGCAGAAACAGTCATCATAGCAGTCGGCTATGAGGCGAATAAGCAGCTGGACAAGACCCTGGAAGGCAAAGTCGCTGAGATATACTGCATAGGCGATGCTGCCCAACCCCGGAGGATACTGGAAGCCGTCGAGGAAGGATACCGGACCGGGCTGGTCCTATAAGGGCTTTCACGAGCTGTTCCGGCTTTGCCTCGAGCTATATTAAGGCAGTAAATCTCCTGGCGCTATAGCTGTTCATGTACACGGGAACCCTCAGCCCTCCGTGTCCCGGATTCCTTCATAGACTGTCGAAAGTGTAGTCCATTCTGGCGGGAAGATGAGCCCGTGAATTATTGCCAATGGCTCAGGTAATGCTATAATGGTACTAGTTAGCGAAAGAACATGAGGTCGGTGGTCAAGTGTATACGTCGGAGATTGGCCCTAGTTCCCGCAGTGCTCGGCGGAGCACATGTAGACATGTGACGTGGGCATCTTTCTACCACAGCATGATCTATCCTCCCCTTCGAAACCAAATCCCATTGCCCAGCATTGCTGAAATAATGCACTCTCCTTGGAACGGGGAGGGCCAATAGTCTCTGCCGAGCGTGCGGTTGGGCTGGCGACAAGTGTTTTGTCGCAGGACGATGGCGGATATGAGACGGCGAACAGAGCAGAGGCAGCAATGAAAAGAGGGAGCCAGACGGGCAAGTCCTCTGCGATTGCACTTGTGTCTGGGCCT
>JAUWOB010000080.1 GCA_030612345.1 Dehalococcoidia bacterium
GCTTTCTTATATATATTTCCAAGTCTTCAGGAAGAAGCTCCGCCATACAAGAGTAGCCGGCGAAGAGCTCATCTGCGCCATCGCCGGTCATGACGGAACTAATTCCACTTTCTCTAACCAGCTTAAGGGCAAAATATATGGAAAGGTCATTGGGCAAGGCGAGGTCAAAGGTTTTCAGTATTCCTATAACCTCGGGAAGAGTGGCAAGCGCTTCTTCCGTAGTGAATTCCATTTTCTTATGCTGTATTCCCAGGAGCTTGGAAATCTTTTCTGAATAACTCAGGTCAGATGCCAGGGAGTCTTTTAACGCCACTGTGAAGCCTGCGCTTGGCCTGGCTACAAAAGCCAAAATGCCAGTATCGACCCCTCCTGATAGGAGTATGCCATCAGCTCTGTTCCTCTCCACAGCTTCTCTCAGCTTAGTCCTTAACTGTTCACAAGGGTCCATATTGACGGGTCCTTTTGCACCCATAATAACATCTTTCCCGCCTCTCAGATTTTTGACCATTAAAAGTTCCACGCTCGAATTTTTGACATAACCTCTGTATTATGTTATGATACAAATGTTAGGCAAGAATAGTCGGTGCCTAGCAAGGAGGTGAGGCATGACACGAAGAGAGGCTTGGTTATGCCGATGGATGTTTCCTCATCGGAGCTCTCTGGCAACGTAACGCGGAGTTGACCTCCATAGTTTAGGCATGTTGTCGGAGAGCAAGACGGAAGCCCCGAGCTCTTCGTCTGTAAAGCAAGGCTCCAGACAATGGAGTAACGGCAGTACAGCCGGAAGCTGAAGTGGAAGAGTAGGGGTGATCAGAAACTGAATAGCAGTATTCAGGAGCGGGCTCCAAAGACGGAGCCTGCTCTTCTTATTGCTCAACGCGGGAGAGATCATGATCCAAAGCGAATGACTCGGCAGAAATCCAGATCTGGTGGTATGATCACCCTGGATGAGGGTCTTCTGCAAAGCCCGGCAAATACGCGTTGCAGGGATAGCCTATGAAGCGATTGATGATTGGTGTCATTCTCATCGCGCTTGTGGCAGCCACCACCGGAACCGGCTGTCAAGCCACTCGATACCAACAGATCAGAGATAGCCTGGAGCCTTATGGCGTTGAGGTCACAGGTGCAGATGTGAAGTGGACTTTCCTAATACCAACCAGTGTGGTGCTTGGTCTTAACGCTATCATCTGGAACGGCAGTGATTACCCCCTCGAGATTGAGAGGGCCAGCTATACGGTGTACATCGGAGGATGAGAGGTCGGCGCGGATACCATCCATGATATCTATGTGTCGCCAACAGCTTTTACCTGTATCCCCGTATCTCTGGACATCTCGATTGCAGATCTGGGCGAATGGGTTTGGGATTACCTTACTGAAGGTGTGGAGATACGGGTTCTTGGAACGATGGAGGTTCCGGTCAAGATTTGGGGATTCAGGATCACATCAATCCCGGTAACGTTTGATGAATCGACTTACTATTCGCTCGGTTAGCGACAAGCCCGCCTGTCAGAAACGCCCTCGCGAACCACACTGCAATCCGATATGCCATGAACGCCCCATCAACATAGTAGAAAGCCGTATTCAGGCAAGACGCTACCCTTCCGGATAGAGCGAGAAGAACTGAACCGACCCTCGCCCGCTAAGCTCGATCATAACATGATAAAGGGTTTGGTTATGCCGGTGGGTTTGTCCTGAACGGGGCCCTCAGGAGACGGCCCGCCCCGGCAATCCTTGTGTTGTGGGTTTTCACGAAGTCCATGAAATAGCTCTATTATCCATGGTAGAATAGAAGCTAAAACGGAGATCATCATGAAGAAGATTGGCGTCTTGACCAGTGGTGGCGATGCCCCAGGGATGAATGCCTGCATCAGAGCTATAGTCCGCTATGGGATTAGCCGTAAGCTGGAAGTGGTGGGAATTCGAGGAGGATACCGGGGCATATTGGCGAAGGACATAGTGAAGCTAGGTAGCAGGTCGGTAGCGAACATTATCCACCGCGGGGGCACCATCCTGGAAACAGCTCGCTGTGATGAGATGAAGACGGAGCAAGGCATAAGAAAAGCGAATGAAACCCTACAAAGCGAAGGCATCGAGGGTTTGATCACTATAGGAGGGGATGGCACCTTTCGCGGCGCGGTAGCCCTGGCCGAAGCTGGAGACGTGAAGCTGATCGGTGTTCCGGGCACCATAGATAACGATGTCTATGGTACTGACTACACCATTGGCTTCGATACAGCCATAAACACGGCCCTGGGTGCCATAGATAAGATCAGAGATACTGCAGGGTCGCTGCAGCGCCCATTTTTCGTGGAGGTCATGGGAAAGACCAGGGGATTCATTGCCCTCGAGGTAGGGATTGCCGGTGGAGCGGAAGAAATCCTGATTCCCGAATTGCCGACGAAAATAGAACAGCTTTCCCTTGACATAAGTCGCAGCTTCAAGAAAGGCAAGAAGTCCTCGATCGTGATAGTTGCTGAAGGAGATGACGCCGGTGGCGCGTTTTCAATTGCGCAGCAGGTATGGGAGAGACTGGGGCTGGAGTACCGGATCTGCGTGCTGGGACATGTCCAGAGAGGTGGCTGTCCCACAGCCAGGGACAGAGTTCTGGCCAGCAAGTTGGGAGCAGCGGCGGTAGATGCTCTGCTTGAAGGCAAGGCGGGTTACATGGTGGGTGAGTTCAAGGGAGATATAACCCTCACTGCTCTTAGGGAAACCTGGGAGAAGAGGAAGGATCTGGACAGCAACTCGTTACGGCTGATCAAGGCGCTGTCCGGATAGGAACTCGCAAGAAGGCTGAACTTCTTCTATTGACCTCTTCTCTCTTGCCCTCAGGGAACGCTCCCGGTCAGCTTTCGATACACCTCACGATATCTCTTTGCTGTTCCCTCTATCACCTCGTACGGCAGCATGGGTGCCGGCGATCGCTGATCCCATCCCGAACCTGATAGCCAATCGCGAACAGGCTGCTTATCAAAGCTGGGCTGGGAGCGGCCCACCTCATATCGGCCGGCATCCCAGAAGCGACTGGAGTCCGGGGTCAGCAACTCGTCGATAAGGGCTAGCCTGCCATCGATGAAACCGAACTCGAACTTTGTATCGGCGATGATTATGCCTCTATCCCTGGCGTAATCCCGAGCATAGCCATAGACAAGCAGGCTCTTTTTTGCCAGTTCCTCGTAGATGTCCTTGATGCCCAGGTCTTCGATGTCTCCGCTGACCAACAGCCGGTCGTGCCCGCTATCGCTCTTCGTGGTGGGGGTGAAGATGGGCTGGGGAAACTCCTGGCTTTCCCTCATTCCCGAGGGCAGACGGATGCTGCCGAACTTCCCGGTCTCCCTATACTCGGCCCATGCTGAACCGGAGAGATAGCCCCGCACTATGCATTCTACAGGTATGCGCTCAGCCTTGGCCACAAGCATAGAGCGGCCGATAAGAGAATCTGGTAGCTCCTCGAGATGGCCCGACAGATTCTTCACTTCGTTGAGAACAGCATCGCTATCGACCACCTTGATAACATGATTGGGCAGGATATGGGCCGTCTTCTCAAACCAGAAGGCTGACAGCCAGGTAAGAACCTTTCCTTTACCAGGGATGCCGCAGGGCAGAACAACATCGAAGGCAGAGATGCGGTCGGTGGACACGATGAGTAGCTCATCATCCAGATCATAAACATCTCTCACCTTACCACGCCGAAATGAGGGCAGCGGTAAGTTTGTGTTCAGCAAGACTGCTGCACTGCTACTCATATTTGCCTTTATTTGCCTTCGCTCAGGCCATGATGGTCACGGTAAGGGCCAAATGGTTGCTTCTCGCCAAACCGACAACTAGGAATCGATGCCGCATAATCTCCTGGCGCTGCTCTTCATTCTCTCCATATCAACCTGCCTGCCGATCATGATCTTCTGGGCCATAGGCGACCCGGCACCATGCATCGATTCGGGCAGATAACACGCCGCCCCCGCGCCGACAGTGAGATTCTCAATCAGTCGCAGCACACGAACGCGGCTTTCTATGGCAACACCATCAACACCCTTCAGATACTTGGCAACGTGTCGCCCTATCGCGGGATGCTTGAGGTCTTTCTCAGAAGGCATAGTTACTATTATGCCGCCGGCGATGTCCTGGGCCAGCCTGGCTATATCATAGGGAAACTTGGTCACGTTCAGTTTGGATACATTGGCTCTTAGAGTGTTTACCGAGTATGTCCCTGAAGCTTCTCTGTGGCCTTCATAAGCACAGGCAAGACTGCAGGACATCATGGTTTCATTAAGCTGAATCATGTCAATGATCTTGTCCTTGATGTGGGAAGCTCTTGATGTCCCCTGATACTCAGCGATTAACTGACTGGCGCCAATCAGCACGTCGCCAATTCCTGACTTGCAGGCATAGCTCTGGCGGTGATAGGCAGCGAACTTCTCGACCAAATCGCCGGCAAAGTCATATTCCTTGTACATAAACACCCGTTCCCAGGGAACAAACACGTCGTCAAAAACAACCATACATTCCTGTCCCCCGTAGAGAACGTTGCCCACATCCATGTTCGGGCTCTCTATTTTTCTCGTGTCACATGGCTGTCTTCCGTAGATGTATATGATTCCTTCAGTGTCGCTGGGCAGGGCAAAGGAAATAGCATAGTCCTTGTCCTCTTCACGCATAGCTCTGGTGGGCATGCAGATGATCTCGTGCGAGTTCACAGCCCCGGTCTGGTGCATCTTACAGCCACGAACCACAATGCCGTCTGATTTCTCCTCCGCCACGTGCAGGTATTGGTCAGGATCGGCTTGCTCGGCCGGATGACGACTCCGATCGCCCTTGGCATCTGTCATGGCACCATCGCAAACCAGGTCTTCATCCTGTACGTATCTCAAGTATGCTAAGAAGCGCTTGTTGTACTCGCTCCCATACTTCTGGTCAACGTCATAGGTCACCATCGACAAGGCGTTCAAGGCATCCATCCCCACACAACGCTGAAAGCAAGAGCCGGTATAAGCACCCAACACTCTACCCATCTTTGACTTGCTGACCAAATCTTCGGTACTCTGATGGATGTGACAGAAGCGATTTATCTTCTTTCCCGTCAGGTGAGAGGTGGCTGTCATCACGGCCTGATATTGAGGAAACTTCGCCTGGTCAGCAAGCTCATAGGTAGCGGCCACGCAGTTCATCGCGGGCCTGATAATAGGATGCTCCACATGATCGGCAATTCGCTCTCCAAACATGTAGAGTTCAAAACGCATCTTTCTCATGCTGTCAATGTATTCTTGGGCAGTTCTCACCTTGTTGTGATCCCCGTGGTTTTTAACAGCCCCACCACGGTGTGTGGCGATTAAGAACGCCCGTCCCCGAATGGAGTTCCACCCGAACGGCGTATGGGCCCGTTAAGGGACTTGACCCCCCC
>JAUWOB010000129.1 GCA_030612345.1 Dehalococcoidia bacterium
GCCGCCGGACCTGCTTCTGCCCTGACCATCCTCCAGGAGATCGCATTATAGTGTCCGGCAGGCTGACCCGAGACCTCGCCCACAAATTCCCGAGGGTCATCAGTTCCGCCACTCTTTGCCAGGTCGACAGTATATGTTCCTTCCAGGTTCGCCTTAACTTGGTAGTCAATGTCGCCTTGCGTTTGCGGGTCATAAGGCGGATCAGTCTGATATGCGGTAATATCGGATAGTGTTACATAAACATGATCAAAGCTGATGCTCCACCCGTCCCTAGAGATAAGCCCCTCGCGGGCACCTTCCTCCCCTTCGGCATAGAACTGAAGCGAGCCCGCTTCGCCATCATCGGCAGGACAGCCGACAAGCATGACGCCCAGCGCAGCCAGTAAGATAATGGGTAAAATAGTGATCAGTTTTTTCATTAGTCCTCCTTTCGTAAACTGCTGTTGCTCACCGACATCACGGCAAAGGACAAAAGACATGAGCTCCTAAGAATCACCTATTCTTTTGCACTCACGACAGAGTCCGTTCACAACCAGATGCCTGAAGGCCGCACTAAACCCGTATTTGTGAGCGAGTGATTTTTCCACCGTCTCAAAGAGTTCTTCCTTGCACTCTAGGACCATACCGCATTCGCTACACACGAGGTGATGGTGATGCCCTTCATCGGCATGATGATAGATAACGCGCCCACCCAGTTCACTCTGAAGAACACAGCCTGTCCGCTTCAGGAGCTCAAGCGTTCGGTATACGGTTGACTTATGCACTTCAGGCATCCTGGACTGAACGCAAGATATAATCTCCTCAGCGGTGAGATGAGCATTAACATCGTGGATAGCGTCCAGAATTAGCCTCCGCTGGGGAGTTAGCTTCATCCCCTTCTTCTTCAATGTGTTAACGCAACTCATCTTAATTGCATCTAGTCGCAATTATATGACAGAGATGATTGCCCTGTCAAATCTGATGGCGGACTCAATTGTGAGTCTCCTCTTGCTTTCAGTGTACGTAGCAATCGGACCTTACCCTGTAGTGTACGTCAGTGGGCAATCGCTCATTCATCGAGACAGACGCGATTATGTTATCATTGTGACTACTCTGAGAAGGATGTAATGGTCTTTCAACCGCAACTCAAGATTCTTATCAACCGCGACGAGATAGCCCAAGCTGTAGACAGGCTGGCTTGCGAAATCAAGAGGGATTATAGAGATAAGGAGCCTCTGCTCGTCGGCATCCTTCGAGGGTCTTTCGTTTTTATGGCTGACCTCATTCGCCGGCTTGATCTCCCCCTGGAACTCGATTTTATCAGACTCTGCAGCTACGGCGCTGCCAGGGAGAGTTCCGGCCAGGTGAGAGTAGTCCAAGGGCTAAAGGCGCCCATGAGGGGCAGAGATGTTCGTGTGGTTGAGGATATCGTGGATACCGGCATCACCATCTCTTTCTTGCTCGACTACTTAAAGAGGAGGAGGCCAGCTTCGCTGAAGCTATGCGCTCTCACAGACAAGCCATCTCGTCGCAGGGTTTCTGTATCGATCGACTATCTCGGCTTCACCGTGCCCGGTGAGTTCATAGTAGGATACGGACTGGACTGCGCCCAGCGGTTTCGCTACTTGCCCGATATCTATGTTCTAGAGGACTAGGCTATGAATCTTAGGGAACTTGTTGCTGTGGCCAGAGGTGAAAGACCGGCTGACCTGGTCCTAAAGAATGCCCGAATTGTCAATACTCTCGTTGGAGAAATAGAGCAAGGTGACGTGGCTATCTATGACGGCAGGATTGCCGGAGTAGGCGACTACGATCAAGCAAAGGAAATCATAGATTTGCGGGGCAGGTTCCTGGCTCCCGGGCTTATCAACGGGCACACGCATATAGAAAGCTCCATGCTTCACCCGGCCAGGTATGCCCAGGCCGTGGTCCCCAGGGGCACTCTAGCTGCCGTCACTGATTTGCACGAAATCGCCAATGTCTGTGGACTTGAGGGTATGAGGTTCGTCATGGACTGGGCGCAGAGACTCCCGCTCGATATGCTCTTCATGGCTCCTTCATGCGTGCCGGCAACTCATCTGGAGACACCGGGCGCTCGCATTAGCTCCAGGGAAGTTGAGGAAATCTTAGCTTACCCCAATGTAATCGGCCTGGGGGAGATGATGAACTTCCCCGCCGTGGTTAATGGTGATGAAGAAGTATTGCAGAAAATCAGCGCTGCAAAGGGCAGGGTTATCGATGGGCACGCTCCGGGACTCGGCGGTAAAGAACTGAATGCCTATTTGTCGGCTGGCATCCTGTCCGACCATGAATCAACTACCCTGGAGGAGGGAAGGGAGAAGCTGCGCCGCGGGATGCACCTCATGATTCGAGAGGGCTCTTCGGAGAAGAATCTGGACGCCCTTCTGCCTCTGGTTACCGATAGCACCTACAAGAGATGCTTCTTTGTGGTGGATGACCGCAGTTGCTCTGATTTGCTCCGTGAAGGCGATATCGACGCCATCGTACGAAAGGCTATGAGCAGAGGGCTGAAGCCGGTGCGGGCGATTCAGATGGCGACAATCAACGCCGCTGAGTATTTCAGGCTTTATGACATGGGAGCCATCGCCCCCGGCTATGTGGCCAACCTCATGACCGTCTCTGACCTGGCTAAACTAGAGATAGATATGGTGTTCTACCGGGGAAAGATGGTGGCAAGGGAAGGCAAACCTTTGTTCTCCCTGCCCCCTGTCACTCCGGAGCTAAAGGATACAGTGCACATCAAGTCACTCACGGCAGAATCGCTGTCATTGCGAGCAAAGCGCAACAATCTCAGCGAGGAGAATCACCCGGTTATCGAAATCATCCCCGGACAGATCATCACCAGGAAGGCAATGGAAAACATGGAAGTCGTGGATGGCGTGGTGATGCCCGATGTAGAAAGAGATATTCTAAAGCTGACGGTGGTGGAAAGACACAAGACCAGCGGCAATATCGGCCTGGGACTGGTCAAGGGATTCGGCTTGAAGAAGGGAGCGTTAGCCTCATCAGTGGCTCACGACTCTCATAACATAATAGCGGTGGGCGCCGATGACCTCGATATCATGACGGCAATTGAGGAAATCAGGAAGTTACAGGGAGGGTTGGTTGTTTGCGTCAACCGGGAAATCCTAGCTTCTTTACCCTTCCCCATCGCCGGCCTGCTTTCCCCTGAGCCACTGGATGTAGTCGTAACCCTGCATGAAGAAGTGGAGAGGGCTGCTGCCAGCCTTGGCAGCTTGCCCCCATGTCCGTTTGCTATCCGTTCCTTCCTGGCCCTGCCTGTGATTCCCGCACTCCGGGTGACGGACTTAGGCCTGGTGGCCGCGGTAGA
>JAUWOB010000102.1 GCA_030612345.1 Dehalococcoidia bacterium
TACTAGGAGTCCATGCCACATCCTTCGGGTAACTCTCCCGTGAAGCTGGCTGACCGCATTGCGATGCTCAGCCGTCTTTAGGGCCAAGACGGTCATATTAAACGTCTGGTCGCCTGTGCCGTGCTGTTGTCCCAGCTCCAGGAATTCTTCCCGGCTGATGCCCACGGACTCCCAGTAGTTGTGAAGGTATTTCTCCACAAGTGCAACAGGAAAGACGTCATGCCCTGCGGCAACCGGAGTATGAGTGGTGAAAACCGTAGTCGCCTGTACCTTCCGGAGGGCTTGAGCGAAGGTCGCACCTTGTTCTACCTCTTCCCTGACACGCTCCAACATCATGAAGGCAGTGTGACCCTCGTTAGCATGCCAGACTGAGGGTTTGATGCCAAGGGCTCGCAGGGCACGAACCCCGCCAATTCCCAGCACGATTTCCTGCTGGAGGCGCTGCTCTCGGTCAGCGGCGTAGAGGCGAGCACATAGCTGTTGGTCCTGGGCGGCATTACCTTCAACATCACAACATAGTAGATACAGATTCTCCCGGCCCAACCGCACCTGCCACACCCCGATATATAGGGGCCTATCACCCAGTTCAATCTGAAGCAGCGGGCCGCACCAGTTGGAGCGCGGCATCGGGTTGATCGGCTTGATAGGTGCCTCATCGAAATCCAGTTGCTCATAGACTTCTTCTTGCCAGCCCTCAGCGGAGATATGCTGGTGGAAATACCCTTGAGGATACATGAATCCAACTCCGACAAGGGGCAGCCCCAGGTCAGATGCCTCCTTGCACATATCGCCGGCTAGAACTCCCAGTCCGCCGGCATATATAGGGAGGGAGTTATGTATGGCAAACTCCATTGAAAAGAAGGCAGCGGGGCCAGACAGACCTTCAGGATATCTGGCAGCAAACCAGCTGTTCTTGTCTGACATCTCAGCGTCGAAGGCAGACATCACAGAGTCATATAGGTTAAGAAAAGCGGGGTCGGTGGCGGCTGCTTCCAGCTTTTGGGTGCTTATCTCATGTAATTGCTTCACCGGGTTATGTCCGCTCAAACGCCATACTGGATAATCGAGGGCCCGGAACAGGTCACGCGCCTGGGGATGCCAGCTCCACCACAGATTGTTAGCTAGCTCATCCAGTCTGCCTATTCGCTCAGGTAGTTGCACTCTGGCCAATGTAGTTCCCCCTTATGCACCCATTCTCACCCTAACCTGTTGCGCCAACTCAGTATTTTCGCCATAGTTCATCCGGATACTATCAGGTGATCCGTCATCAGGTGCGACACGTATTATAGCAGCACGTGTCGAGTTCAGCGATTTCTGTGGTACAATATAGAGCAGTATCAAGTCAGGAGGTGGACGAGCATGGCCAGGATTATCAGGATTAGCAGGGAGGAGGCAAAGAGACGTCTGGAGGATGTGCCGGATGACAAGCGTTTCTGGTGCCATGACGGTAGACTTCTCAAGAACCTCGGGGAGTTTGAAAAGGCTCTGAGTGAAATGAGCGACGAGACGTTCAATTACCATTCCAGCGAGGGGAGGAACGATTGCAGCGACTGGGTCAGAGATGTGTTGGGGGATAACAAGCTGGCGAAGGACCTGGCCAAGGCGAAGTCCCGTATCCAAGCAAGCAAGGCAGTGGCACAAAGGACTTCCTTTCTGGGAAGCAAGGCGTAAGAGGGTTCTATGACTTCACTGACGGCGTGTCTTGGCGGAATCTCAAGGTAACATAGGGTCTTCTTGCGCTTACGGTTTCTGATTGCGGACACCGTGGGATAGGTCAGAAGAAGGTTTCTTCGACTGCTATTGCACAAACAACCTGTCTTCTAGTTTATTTCTAATATCCCTGGCAGCAACGGTGCGGTAGTAATACTCTCGTTTTGTCAGGTCAGGGCTACCGCTCTTGCTTATAGCGCGGTAGGCATTGACTATGGTTCGCAGTTGATCGAGCAAGCCCATATGGATGAGGTTGATGTCCCACATAGGGCGATTACTGGCCCACCACCTCTGGCAACTATGTTCAGCCCGATCCAGAAGTCCCCGAGCAATGGTGGCAGATTGCCGGCTTTCCTCATTATCGGCGCACTCCAGTGCCTTATTCACCAATCCAATGCATATGCCGAGGTGTTCCCACTGGAGACGGTGGACCTCGTTACTCCTGTCCTGCCACAACGGATAATAGTTGCCGGCTTGCATATCATCGGCCGTGGTGCTCCAGGAGGATGGCCTGGGCTCTAGCGTTTGACCCTGGGGAAAGAGGTCGAGAAGCCGGCTGATGGTGACCATCTGTATCTTGCCGGCCGCTTCTCCATTCGTCAAGAGGGCAGCGTGCTGCCCGGCCAGTGCCTTAGCTTGCGTAACCTCTTCAAGGGGCCCGGCAGGTGCTTCCAGTTCCTCGTAAACCCTGGCCAGGAATGTCCTTTCCCAATCCTGAATGTGATGGCCATAAGTCTCGGCATCCATAGCCGTGACCACATAGATGTTCTCTCTTTCGCCCTGCCACTCCTCAAGGTGAGCAATGAACTGCTTAGCAGCCAGGTCTTGAAAGCTTATCCTGTTGCTAAGCACATCGTCGCGGAAGAAAACGGCCGTCTCACGTCCATCACACTCTACCCTGTAAATCTTATCCATGGGCCATTCGGCAGGACAGGCAATGCCGCTCAGAACAATCCAGCGATACCCCGACTCGATGATGGGCTGTAGAATATCCTGGCTGTAGCACATCTCGGGGGGAAAGAATCCCTGGGGTGTATATGCCTTTCCGAAGAAGCGGCGATTGGTCTGCGTGTTCAACTCTATCTGCCGCTTCACTTCTTCTTGGGGTATCAGAGGAAGAATAGGGTGATACTTGCCGGTTCCGGTGCACTCAAGTTGGCCCTTCTCAGCGAGGCCGCGGAACCCCTCTATCACGTCTGTGTGGCCGCAGTCCACCAACATGTCAGTGAGGACGCCGTTCAGGTTTATGGTTACCCGGGCGCTGGGATGCTCCTCAAAGACCTGGAGCAGCGGGCGGTACGATTCGTCACATATCTTCTTCAGCATGGAGGGCGCCTGGGTCGGCGGCTGATAGAAATGCAGTAACTGAGCCCAATAAATCATGTTTACCTCCAGGCGAAGGCCTTATGCGTGCCGTAAGGGCAGATGATGATTCTCGCTTATTCTAACATACAGCTGTTTGCATCGCTAAGCAGTTCTTCAGTCGTCCGTCTGTTGACAACTGGGAGGCGTATGTTGTAAGCTTCATCACGATTGGTGACTTACGGTAGGAGATGCCTCATACGGGGAGCCGAAGGGGCAAGAGACAAGTTGTCGGTTTGAGGTCTTGAAACTCTCAGGCAAAGGGACTACCGTGAGTGGAAATCCCTGGAGAGACCTTGCAGCAGGGTCACCGAAGGTGTAAGCCCGCAGATAACTAGCGGGCGATCTCTCAGGTGAAGGGACAGGGGCAATCTGTGTTTAGCAGATTGCCCCTTGTTGTTGGGCAAGAAGGCAGGCCTGTTTAGCGACGTTCTTGTGCAGGAGATCAACTAGTGCAACTACTGAAGAAGACACCTCTTAACAAGGTGCACCATGACTTGAAGGTCAGGATGATGGATTTCGCCGGCTGGGAGTTACCTGCCTGGTACACTTCTATTCTGGAGGAACATAAGACCGTCCGTACTGCGGCAGGCATCTTTGATGTCTCCGATATGGGGAGAGTTTGGATAACGGGAAAGCAGGCCGGGGTCTTCCTGGATAGGATACTGACCAGGCCGGCGCAAGAACTGGCGATAGGTTCTTCTCATCTCTCGCTTATGTGCCTGGAAAACGGGGGGATTCTGGATGACTTATGGGTCTTCCGTGTGAAGACCGACCGCTATCTAATGGTTTGGAATGCGGCCAATAGCGAGCAAAAGCTTGACTGGTTATCTCACTGGTCGGACTCGGATCCTGGTATTCACATTGAGGATGTGTCCGCTGATACGGCTATGGTGGCCGTTCAAGGTCCGGTTGTTCCTGGCCTGAAGATTCTTGACAGCGTATACCGTTTACCTCGCTTTGGTCACACTGCAAGTAAGATAGCAGGTCTCAGCGTATTTGTGGCCAGGACGGGTTACACGGGAGAGGATGGCTTTGAGATCATGAGCCCTGCAGCGGATGCGATACCCTTATGGGAGTCGTTCACGGAACAGGGTATGAAGCCCTGTGGTTTGGGAGCGCGTGACAGCCTGCGACTGGAGGCCGGCATGCTGCTGTGCGGGCAGGACATGGACTCCAGCACCAATCCTTTTGAGGCTGGTCTGGGGTGGTTAGTTGATTTTGACAGAGGC
>JAUWOB010000142.1 GCA_030612345.1 Dehalococcoidia bacterium
GCATCGGGCAAGCTCCAGGGCAAGCTCGCTTTTGCCAACAGCAGTGGGCCCAACGATAGCAATCATTGACTAATGACTACCCTATTCTTGCCTTGATCTCGGCGGCGTGCTTAACAATGCTCACGAACTCTTCAGCTTTAAGGCTGGCTCCGCCGACCAGGGCGCCGTCGATCTCCGGCTGAGAAGCAAACTCCGCAATATTAGCGCCCGTAACGCTGCCGCCATAGAGGATGCGCAATTCCTGGGCCATATTCCCATCCCATAGCTTAGCCACAACGCTGCGGATGAGCTCGATAGTAGCTGCTGCCTGTTCGCCACTTGCTGCCTTACCTGTGCCGATAGCCCAGACAGGCTCGTAGGCAATCACCAGATTCTCAGATACTCTCTCAGTCTGCTCGCGGCTTCGGCTCGGAACGACGGGGCCTACACCATCCAGGGCTGCGGTCACCTGCCTGTTGATCACCTCCTCCGTCTTGCCAGCTTCATTCTCCTCAAGCCTCTCCCCAACACATAGAATGGGCTTAAGGTTGTTGGCCAGAGCCGCCTTCACTTTCCTGTTGACTATCTCATCAGTCTCCCCAAAGTGCCGTCTCCGTTCCGAATGTCCCAGTATGACGAATTCGCATGACTCGCGGAGCATCAACGGCGAGATCTCTCCGGTATAAGCACCCTCAGTCATGAAGTACATATTCTGAGCACCCAGGTTAACAGACGAACCCCGCAGCATCATGCTTACAGCGACTAGAGATACAAATGGCGGACAAAGCACCTTTTCCACTCCTTCTATCCTGTCCAGCCTGTCAAGCATCTCGAGAACAAGCTTCTCAGCTTCAGCAACGGTGGTGTTCATCTTCCAATTGCCGGCAACAAAAGGGATTCTCATCTCACAAGCTCCTCTCATTCCTTATCTAACAAAACACTCACGCCGGGTAAGGTAGCGCCCTCCAAAAACCTCAAACTGGCACCGCCTCCCGTAGAGACATGGGTCATCTTGCCACTTAACCCCATCTCTTGAACTACTTCGGCGGTCGAGCCTCCACCGGTAACGGTAGTGGCATTCAAGGTCGACAGAAAAGTGGCCAGCGACCTGGTCCCTTGCGCAAATTGAGGTATCTCAAAAATGCCCATAGGGCCGTTCCACAGGACGGTGCGACACTTTGCCAACTTGCCGCAGAAAAGCTCGATGGACTGAGGGCCGATATCTGCAATATGGCTGCAGGACGGTATGTCGGTTGTCGGCACGACTCTGGTCAGGGCCCCGGCTTTTAGTTCTTCCGCGACAACTGCATCAACCGGCAGCAGGAAAGGCACGTTACGCTCCTCTGCTTTCTGCAAGAGTCTCCTGGCCAGGCCCAGCTTATCGTCCTCCACCAAGGAACACCCCACCTCATATCCTTGTGTCTTCAGGAAGGTGGCAGCCATGCCGCCACCAACCAGCAAAATGTCGACCCTCTCCATCATACTCCGTAATAGCTCCATCTTATCACCCACCTTAGCACCGCCTATGACACAGGCCGAGGGTCGCTCCGGATCATGCAGTAGTCTCCCCATTACCTCCAGCTCCTTCTTCATCAAGAGGCCGGCCACCGCCGGCAGGTGTTTAGCTACACCTACGGTGGAGGCGTGAGCCCGGTGAGCGCTGCCGAAGGCATCATTAACGTAAACATCAGCCAGGCTGGCGAGCTTCGAGGCAAAGCCAGCGTCGTTTGCTTCCTCTTCGGCATGAAAACGCAGATTCTCCAGGACCAGGATCTCACCCTCTCTGAGTGCCCCTACCTTGTCTTCTACTTCCCGGCCCATACAATCTGATGCCGTGCTGACAGGCAATCCCGTGAGTTCCGACAACCGCTTCGCTATCGGCACCATCCGCAAACCTTCCACTACCTTTCCACTGGGACGTCCTAGGTGGGAGCAGAGGATCACCTTAGCTTTGTGGTCGACAAGATACTTGATAGTAGGAAGCGAGGCTCGAATGCGGCTGTCGTCACTGATGGCACCCATGTTTATGTTTAGCGGGACATTGAAATCGACTCTGATCAGAACTCTCCTGCCTTGAACCTCTATATCTTCAACGCTCTTCTTCGCCATATTCCCTCCTAGAAGTCGCGCTTCAACAGAAAACAGGCTATCTCCTTGAGCGGAGCTTGTCTGGCTGCCTCCAGTCCAGTAGCCTCAAGCTGTGCCACAGCTCTGCAGTAGTATTGCTCAGCCAGAGTTTCGGCATAATCCCTGGCACCTATCTGCTCAAGAATCCTGGTAACCTCGGCTATGTCTCGGGCCTCGATGGATTCTTGAACATAGAGTCTCTCAAGCCTTTTCTTTTCCTCGCCCCTGCTATTCTGCAGTCCAT
This sequence comes from Dehalococcoidia bacterium, assembly GCA_030612345.1. GTDB lineage: Bacteria > Chloroflexota > Dehalococcoidia > GIF9 > AB-539-J10 > RBG-13-51-36. The sequence continues at coordinate 2,351 of JAUWOB010000142.1, forward strand.
ATACCACAGGCAGAGTTTTCTTCCTCTGCGGGATATCGCCGACGGGTTTGCCGGTGTTCTGCTCAATTCCCCAAATCCCCATCAGATCGTCGCGAATCTGATAGGCTATACCAAGTTCTTTGCCAAACAGGTGAAGGCTATCAACCACATGGCCATATCCCCTGCCCAGATATGCTCCCAAAGAAGCCGACACAGCAAGCAGGGCTGCCGTCTTCTTTGCCGCCATGTCAAGGTAATTCTCGACCGTGATATCGAGACGGTCCTGATATCCGAGGTCCAAGTACTGTCCCTCACACAGTTCCAGGCACGCCAGGCTTAGCACTTGAGTGGCAGTAGCGATCTGCTCATCAGTAATGGCCTTCTCTTTTAGCTTATGCAGCGCCAGGTAAGCTAGAGTGAACATGGCATC
>JAUWOB010000123.1 GCA_030612345.1 Dehalococcoidia bacterium
TGATAAGGATGCAATAGTTATTAAGGATATTCCGTTACTTCATGAAGCTGCTCGCCATATATCTGTGGACAAGGTGATCGTTGTTTCCGCAAGCGAAGAAACCCAGCTACGACGACTGGAGGAAAAGGGTATGAGCCGGCAGGACGCGCGCAAGAGGATAAAGTCCCAGCTTCCTATTAAGGAGAAAATTAAATGTGCTGATTTTGTCATAGATAATGACGGTCCGCCTGAACAGACAAAGAGGCAGATCGAGGCGATATATTCCTTGTTGAGAGGGAGCGTGTGAAGATTGGCAGCAACGCCGGGTTAGACTGTAGTTCTTGGGCAGGTGACATAATCTGAAGGGCTGGTAACCCTATCAGGAAGGCTTGAGAGATGAAAAAGAGGCATGTTGTGGAACTAGAGCCCGTAGGCATAATCCATTCCCCTTACAAGAACGCCGGTGAAGCACCCTTTCAGGGGCATGATAGTGAGGATATTTCTCAGATAGAGGTGTTTAAGGAATTCGAGGAAGGCTTGTAAGACATCGAAGGATTCTCCCATATTATCGTCATCTACTGGTTTCATAAGTCTCAGGGATATCAGCTGTTAGTTAGAACACCCCACGATGATAGTTTACACGGGCTCTTCGCTACGCGATCGCCACGCAGGCCTTGCCCTCTGGGGTTGACTGTAGTAGAGCTAGTGGCCAGGAAAAAAACATCCTGAAGGTAAAGGGACTGGAGGCCGTAGATGGTACTCCTCTTTTGGATATCAAGCCCTATGTGCCCGGGGGGGACGAAAGGCGATCAGTCAAGGTGGGATGGCTTGAGGGCAAGCTGGGGAGGAGAAGCAGTTGACAGCCCCGCATATGTTCATCCTATTCGGGGTCTATACGGGCCTGAGGATGATCGGCCTGTTCTAACCCGACGCAGGGCATTGAGCTAGAGGCACGGCAAGGGTTGGCGACAGGGAGCACCAGGCCTACCAGAGCACACTGCAGATGGGCCTCAAGACCGTGAACTGAGCAGAGTAAAGGCAGGCAAGGAGGAATATTCCCAGGATTACCAGTATTATGGCACCGATCGGTCTGGCATACTTCGCGTATCGGACTCCCAGGTTGGAGGTCATGGCAAATACAGCCCCGCCGAAGATGATCAAGTTGTCAAGCATAAAGAAGAAAACATACAGCAGGATGTAGCCATAGCGTTGGAAGGTGGTGATATCGCTTAAGGCCAGGACGTGCGTGAAGACGGCCGGAATGGCGGCTGAACAGACGAATTCGACAGAATTCACCATGAAGGCGAGAGCTACTATTCCCAGTATTGTGGCCAGGCTTATCGGGGAAGAGACGATCTTCTGCATTCTACCCAGCGTCTTCTCCCGGGATTCCTCGCTTGTAACCTCGCAGACGATTTCCCCTCTTGCCTTGACAAACTCCCTCATTTGCCATATTCCTCCACCTAGAGCCACCAGGCCAATGACAATCGTCACGGGCCGGACAAAGCCGACCCGCAGGAAGAAACTGAGCCACACTGTCATCACCAGGAAATATATGACTCCGGAGGCCAGCACAAATGAGCCTACGATTAGCCAGACTTTTCTCTTGTCTCTGAGAGTCGCTACTAAGGATATAAGATAGATGAGCACCCACAGGGCACAGGGATTGAATCCGTCTACAAGCCCCAGGATCACGGCCAGGGCGGCTAGTGAGTAGTCAGCGAATATAATCCGCCCGAAGAAGGGTACGTCGATGCCCTCGTCGGGCTCCTTACCTGTCGGTGGCGGGCACTCCCCATCCAAACATTGCTTCAGAGCATTCTCGATAGCCGCGCCGGTTGTTTCCTCCGAGTCCCAGTGCATAAAGACCTGATTGCCGAAGACGGTCACGGGGACCAAAGGGTCCCTGTCTATGCCCCGCTCCTCAAGCATCTCCAGCAGCAATCTCCATTCCCTGTCGTTGCGACCATCACGCTCAATAATCGAGATCTCGGGGTAGCGCGCGGCTAACTCCGCATTGAAGGGTTTTTGTTTCTCACAACTCGGACAGCCGGGAAGATAGAAGAAATGGACCACAAACCCGTCGCCGTCCACCGGCGCGGGTGCATCGTTACCTGTGACCGTGAGGACAACTCCCAGGATTATGAGCGATATAATCAGATATCTCTTGAAGCGGTCCTGGAAGGTGCTTCTGAAGAAGTTAACCACCCTGTTGTATATCGATAAATGCCACTTCACTATGGCCTCCCTGTCTTAGCCTCTGTGCACGGCAACCGCGTGGTGTGCCGGTCGCCACGTGGAAGACCAGGCCTTTGCCCGGACCTATCAGTCATCCCGTGCATTGTCCAAACGTACATACTGAACAAGACACCACATTGAGAGTAATGTTGCCACTGACCATATGACCAGCGATATCAGAGACTGTTACCACGACGATAGTGTGAACCGAGGTGTTGGGGGCAATCCAGGCAATCATGGAACCGTCCTCGGAAATCTCGCCGTCATCGCACGACCATTCATAGGACAACTGGCTGGTCGTGTCTGAGACAATGCACTCGATATCATACTTCTGTCCTTTTCCGACCTTGTAGCCAGCCCCTTCTGTCTTGAGGTAGCAGTGTCCGTGGCGATCTGCGCTGACAAGCAGGGCCTCAATGTGTGGTGGTTCCTCCGGCAGCGCGGATACCCGGCCGGCCGCCTGCTGACCAATGACTATCAGGGCTATGCCCAGGACCTCCAGGGAGACAAGCAAGTATCTCCCTGGAGGGATCCTGGAAAGCGCGTTTCAAAGAATCAACCAACCCGTTGTGCATTGACATATACTACCTCGCATTAGCCCCCTTTGTCTGTAATCTTCCATGTAGAATCCACATGAAGCGCGTCTCAACTTGATATACCATGTTCTTAGCCATACCCGTTATCTATCCGCAATCCCTGAACGTACATGATGAGCAGCCCACCACATCGAGGGATACGCTCGTCGGACTAGCAGTATTGCCCGCGATATCAGACACTATTACCGTAATTGTGACGTAGGTGGCCGTATTGGGGGCAGCCCAGGTAATCATAGAACCGTCCTCGGAGATCTCGGAAATCTCACCGGCGTTGCATGCCCATTCGTAGAACAGCTCTACGCCCGTGTCTGAGACGATGCACTCGATATCATACTTCTGTCTTTGTCCGACTTTATATCCCCAGGAGTATTCTATCAAGTAGCAGTGCTCGTAACGGTCCTTAGTGACAAGCAAGGCTTCGACGTCAGGCGGTTGGTCCGGCATTACGCTGACAAGCAACGTTGTCGTCACCGATCCGCCGTAGTCATCACTAACGACAACCGTGATGTCGTATATGCCGACTTCTTCAGGAGCGCTCCACGTCACCTCAGGCCCCGTGCCGTCAAAATGCCCTGCACTGGCTGACCACTCGTAGCTCAGCACGTGGCCGTCATAGTCCTCAGCGTCACAGGTCACCTGGAGACTGCCTGCAGGAGTGGTCCAGTCCGCATCGGCTGTCAGGTTGTGGATAATCGGTGG
>JAUWOB010000107.1 GCA_030612345.1 Dehalococcoidia bacterium
AAGCATTCCAGTCACTTAAGCGTTCTTCCTTTCAGGGCACGAAGTCTCCGTTCCTGCGTTCAAGACGAAATTGCTCTCTATGAAATCGGCTATCGCCGCTGTATCACTGCGCGGGAACTGAACTACAGGAGCGTTCAGTGGCCCATCAGTGACAACGGCCGAGAGTTCGTCCGGAGCGCACGATAAATCATCTCCCAGTTCTCTTCTGTGCACTTCGATCTTAGGAGTTCTGCTTTTCCTGAAGCCTTCGGCAAGGATCAGATCGAATTCAGTGCCGATGATGGGTCTGATTTCGTCAATACCGAGGTCATGGTCCAACTGCCTGATCAACGCCAGCTTGTCAGGCGAGCTAATAAGCACCGCATCGCTGCCTGCTTGAGCGAACCTCCAGGTATCTTTTCCCGGCCGGTCTATCTCCATCCCGCCCCGGCTATGCTTTAAGGCGGCGACCTTATATCCTCTCTCCTTGAACTCCGCAATAAGCTGCTCCATGAGCAGCGTCTTGCCGGACTGTGATTTCCCCACGATGGAAACAGCGGGCACTGCCTTCACATCGCCCTGGTCCTCTGCCCAATCCAGCATTTGTACAGCGATAGTATCTCCGGGCTTAGCCCCTTGGGAGCTCTCGGGGATAACAGCCAAGCCGTTGGCCCTGACCATGGATGTAAGGATTCCTGAGCCCTGGGGACCGGTGAGCGAAGCGTGATATTGATGACCGCGCCGGGCGACGGCGACCCTGGCGAAGACGCGACGCCCGTCACTATTGTTCACCCGGTCCTCCATGATCGCCCGGATAGTTGGCTTGGCCAGAATCTTCTTGCCCATCATCTTCAGTATGGCGGGACGGGCGAATTGCTCAAACGTAATCATGGAACTGACGGGATTACCCGGCAATCCTAGGTGAGGGATTCCCTTGGCATATCCAGCCTTCACCCTGGTCATGATACCAAAGGCAAGCGGTTTTCCGGGCTTCATGCAGACCGTCCAGAAGCTGATCTCGCCATGCTCGGCCAGGACGTCCTTCACTACATCGTAGTCTCCCTTAGAGACACCGCCGGAGGTGATGAGCATATCGGCATCCAGACCTTCACCCAGTTTTGCGGTGAGGGACTGAACCGAATCGCGTCCTATGCCCAGGATCTGAGGAATTCCGCCATAGCGAGAGACTTCGGCTGCGATGGTATAGGTATTGCTGTCATAGATCTTACCGGCAGCTAGCGGCCGGTCCACACCGACAAGCTCATCTCCCGTGGATAGAATCGCCACAACAGGCCGACGGATAACCAGTGCGGTGGAGTGCCCCAGGGAAGCCAGCACTCCTATCTCCTGAGGACGCAACACTGCTCCTTCGTTAAGAACCAGGTCTCCCCTGGCGATGTCCTCGCCTCTGCGCCGGATATTCAACCCTTTCTGCGCCTGACAGAGTATGCCGATTTGCGCAAGGTCGCCACCGCATGATCTACGGTTGACTTCATCGGTGTCCTCAAATCGAACTACGACATCAGCCCCTTGAGGCAAAGGTGCTCCCGTCATAATGCGGATGGCCGTGCCCGGCCCGACCTCTTTTGTGGGGAGAGCCCCGGCTGCAAGCTCTCCCACCACGGGCATATATCTCGGCGATGATTCATTAGCTCCACCGGTGTCTTCGGCCCGCAGGGCATAGCCATCCATGGCTGAATTATCCAGGGGGGGGATATCTATGGTGGAATACACATCCTCAGCCAGAACTTGTCCCAGACAGGCCAAAATGGGCTTCCGCTCGGGCTCAAGAACCTCAACATAGCTAAGAACCTTCTCGAGGGCTTCATCCACAGAGATCATGTGCTAAACTCTCCAGGCGCATTATAGTGTATCTTCGCTTCGTGTAACAACCTCGTTACTGCTTCAGCCAATTTGACAATCAGGAGCCTTAGCCCTAATATTTAACTTTGGGACTCTGGATCGCCGATAGCTTAGCAAGGCGACAAGGCAAGGAGGTTAAGAATGCGAGAGAAGGTAGAAGCAGTTCTGGAACAAGTGAGGCCGGCATTGTTAGCCGATGGCGGGGACGTGCAGTTAATAGATGTGAAGGATGGAGTGGTGAGTGTACGGCTGACCGGCGCCTGCTCTGGCTGCCCTATGTCCAGTATGACGTTGAAGAGCGGAATCGAGCGTGTGCTCAAGGAACAGGTGCCTGGAGTTAAGGACGTGGTGGCCGTCTAGTCGGTACGGTGCGGTCGGGGAAGTGAATGAAAGTGATTGAGCAAGGAGTCTCATGTCCCAGGAGCATTTCATCTGCCGGTCTTGTGGGAAAGAGGTGAAGCACAGCGCAGAGGAGCGACCGTGTGAGAGGCTGGCCGGCTGGCTCATGGTTACCCAATGGGGAGGGCGGGGCGTGGTGGATCACTGTTTCTTCTGCTGCTCTGACTGTCTCAGGACATGGGCGGATGCCCGGGGTCCCGGGGTTCCTGACGTATTCCTGAGAGCGTTTGATAAGTGAAGGTGTAAGAATGCCCATCTATGAATACTGCTGTCCCGACTGCAACTTCAGGTTCGAAGCACTTCGGCAGCAAAGCCAGGCAAACGAGAGCGTTTCCTGTCCTCGCTGTCACAGCAGCGCTAGACGGATATTCTCCTCTTTCGCCTCTTTCTCTAGAAGCGGTGAAGGAGCATCTACTCGCGTTGGGGAAGGCTCCTCTTGCGGGACATGCTCAGCCACTAGTTGCGGCACCTGTAAACCGTAGCTTTCCCGGATGGCCCGCTTGCTTGCCGACCCACTCTTGACTGGGAGGCAGGCTCGAACACGGTCATGGTGAAAGGCACATTGCCCTTGAATTGCCTGAATGCACCAGAAAACAGTCGATAAGCGATTTCTCCTGCTGATCTCACTCTTCAACATCGGGCTCGATGACACGACCTGCTCTTGAGTGACGGTCGTGGTGATTCCGCTGCGGTTCCTTGATTTGGCAGGCAGAAAGCCGATGTCTGCCGGCTTCCCAACCAGAACTGCGGAGGGACGGGCCGAGTGATCAACGGGTCTCAGAGCATCGTGCTATAATGCTCCCGAAACTAGCCTGTCTAGCCGGGCGGAAAAACAGGTCTGCCCTCGGACAATCCGCCTGATAAACAGTATGACTTAGGGAGCTCACTTGGATCGAATATCCTCTTCCTTAAGTCTCAAGAAGGTCAAATCCTGCCTTTTCTGGACGGATTTCTATGACCTCTGACCACCTCGCAGATTAGAAGATGATCTAGATCACTGACGTGAAAAGGCAAGACCCAACCTTAGTACTGGACGAACGCCGGCTTCCAATGACAGTGATCACCTTAGCCTGGCCTGTGGTTCTGCAGAGCACCGCGGGATCAATTCTCTCTCTGATCATCATCATCTTCATCGGGCGTCTAGGAACCGCCGCCATCACCGCCGTCAGTTTGAGTGAAGCAATCGTATCGCTGCCGACAGTAATAGTCTCAGGTCTAAGCGTTGGAGTAACAGCAATAGTCGCGCGTCATGCAGGTGCCAGAAAGCCTGGGCAGGCAAGCACAATAGCTGGGCAAGCGATGCTCTTGGCCTTTGTCCTGGGTACCTTCTTCGCTATTGTCCTGTGGCTTTCGGCAGACCTGCTGCTATGGGTATATCGGGCCTAGCCAGATGTAATGGACCTCGGCAGGGATTATATCCGCGTGAGTGCTCCAGCAACGATTCCGGTTTTTGTCGCATCCTGTGGTGTAGCGATACTCCATGCATTGGGGGACACCAGGACACCGATGGCGGTGATGATCATCGTGGAAGCTCTGGCTGCTGGCCTCGGCTACGCCCTTATCACAGGTCTTTGGAGTGCACCGGCACTTGGGGTATTGGGAGCCGGTATCAGCAGAGCCATCGCCAGTACGGTGGGTGCCATCGTAGTACTAGCCGTGTTGATCAAAGGCAAGGGCCTGGTCAAGTACGATTTACGCACCGCCTGGTTGTTCAAC
>JAUWOB010000002.1 GCA_030612345.1 Dehalococcoidia bacterium
GCCTCCAGAGCTTCCTCAGCATCCTTGCCGCTTATCCCCTGAGGCGAAAGGTCAAGGAGGACAATGTGGTTCTCCGTGCCTCCTGAAACGATACGCATCCCATATCTCTGGAGTTCGGAGGCCAGAGTCCGGGCATTCTCGAGCACCAATCTCTGATAATCAACAAACTCGGGTTGCATGGCTTCATAGAAACACACAGCCTTGGCGCCGATCATATGCATGCAGGGACCACCCTGCATCCCGGGGAAAACTGCGGCATCAATAGTTGAAGCCAGCTCCTCATGACACAGAATCAAGCCGCCCCTGGGTCCCCGTAAGGTCTTATGCGTGGTAGCAGTACTAACGTGAGCGTAGGGGCCAGGCGATGGATGAAGCCCGGCGGCTACCATCCCCGCGATGTGAGCCATGTCAGCTAATAGCTTAGCACCGGCTTTGTCAGCTATATAGCGCAGCCGCTCAAAATCGATAATACGGGAGTAACTACTCGCCCCGGCTATCACTAACTGCGGCTTGTGCTCCAGAGCTAGCCTCTCGATTTCATCGTAATCAAGCATCTCAGTCTTGCGGTCGACTCCGTAAGGAACAAAGCTGTAGCATTTCCCGGAGAAATTGACCTGGGAGCCATGGGTGAGGTGTCCGCCATGGCTGAGCCTCATGCCCATGGCAGTATCTCCATGTTTCAACAAAGCGGAATAGGCTGCCATGTTGGCCTGACTACCGCTGTGAGCCTGTACATTGGCATGACTTGCACTGAAGAGCTTCTTGGCCCTTTCAATGGCCAGATTCTCAATCTCGTCTACGTGGACACAGCCGCTATAATAACGGTTTCCGGGGTATCCTTCAGCGTATTTATCGCCTAGCAGCGAGCATTGGGCTGCAAGCACTGCCCGGCTGGCATGGTTCTCGGAGGCAATAAGGTTTATCGTACTTGACTGTCTCTCTGCTTCCAGCCGTAGGATCTGAGCTACTCTGTTATCACGTTGGGCCAAGAAAGACGCCGTCGCGGTATCCACATTCGTGTCATAATAGTACTTGATATTCCACCCTCGGTCAACAAGAAAAACAGACGCAAATCGATGCCAAGAATGACTCTGTGCGGCTTCTGCTCTGTGCCCGCCACGGCGTTCATGTGGCTTCTATACGGCTGATAAGCGGGGACGGCGCACGAGCATTATAAGCACCGTGGCAAGGAGCGTGGCAATAAGGAAGGCGATAAAGGCTGTATTGTAGCTGCCAGTTTTGTCGAATATGTAGCCTGTAACATAGGGACCCGCCCCCCAGCCTAGCGTCTCAAATGCCCATAGTCCGCCGTAAATAGAGGCGAAGGAATCCAGACCAAAATACTCCCGTATCACCAGCGGCTCCAGAACAAACAATCCGCCCATGGCCGAACCAAAGATCGCTATAAACGCGGCAATGGAGGTCTGTGTTCCTGAAGAAATGAGCGTCAGTAGCCCGCCTGCCTGGAGCACAAAGAACAGCGCAACCACATACTTCACGGGCACTCTGTCAGATAGATAACCAGTGCTTATCCTCCCCAGTATACTGACCCCAACTGTGCTGCCGACGATAGTTGAAGCCAACTGGTTGCTGAATCCTTGTCCCACGAAGAAAGGCACAGCGTGAGCGATTACCGAAGATGTGCCGGTGAAAACCATGGTAAAGGCGGCGACGAGAATCCAGAAAGTTGATGTCCGCAAAGCTCCGGACAGAGTCCATCCTTGTATCCGGATGCTACGATCGGGCCGGGCTATACCCTGAGCATCTCTATCGGTGTATTTCTCACCGTCAGGCAACATGCCCATGTCACGCGGACTGTTCCTCACGACCAGAGTTATCAGAGGGAGGAGGACAAGGCATATTGCTATGCCAAGAATGCGGTACGTCCACTGCCAGCCTAGCAGCGATATAAGATATGCCGATAACGGCAGCATGATCATCCCACCCAGCCCGAGTCCAGCCACGGAGACTCCCATGGCTAGACCCCTCCTCCTTTCGAACCATTGGGATACCAGCGTCAACACCGGGATGTGTAGGATTGCCATCTGCCCGACAGCCACGACAAAATACGCGGCGTAGAAGTACTGGAGCGAGAATGTGAAACCCAGGCAGGCAAAGGAAAGCCCCATGATCAGAGCTCCCAGGATCATTGTTCGTCTGGCACCGAACCTGTCTACCCACATCCCGAATAACGGACCAGCAAGGCCTATCAGCCCCATTATGGACATGCTCAGCGATATCTGTGCCCTGTTCCATTCAAACTCGTTTGTCAGTGGGGTGAAGAAAGCCCCAAAGGTGTAATAGCCTATCCCGCCAGCCAGCAGCAGGGTGATAGCCGAGACTGTTACTATCCACCATCCGTAGAAGGGCCTGAATGCTCTGGTCATGGGAGCTGCGATATCCGGTCTGTTACACTTCTGGGTTGAGCATAATCAGTGGCAGTCCTGAAACATACATGCCATCTTGGACGGCATGCCGCCTGTCATCGCCTAGATTCTCTCTTGAGAGCCACACTGATACTATACTAGCCTCTTGAGAACTTAGCAACGGCCTGAATTGACAGAACGTGCTCACAGTGCTAGATTTACTCATTTAGCAGTTGAAGAGAAAGAGTGCTAAATGGCTATAAACGAAAGACGTGAAACCGTGCTCAGGGTGATAATAGAGGATTATATCATCCGGGCAGTGCCCGTAGCTTCCAATGCTATCGTGGAAAGGCATGGCTTGAACGTAAGCCCGGCTACGATCCGTAATGATACGGCATACCTGGAACAAGAGGGCTATGTTATCCGCCCTCATCATTCGGCCGGAAGCGTGCCAACCGATAAGGCCTACCGCTACTATGTGGAGTTACTGGGGCAGGATATCGAGCTTCCGTACGTTGAGCGGTATCTAATTCATCGGGTATTCCAGGAAGCAGAGGAGGAGCTAGAGCAATGGCTGAAAACACTGGCAGCATTCTTGGCTCGCCTTGTTCACAATCTGGTGGTGATCACTTCGCCCAAAGCCGTCCGCTGTCGCCTGAAACACCTCGATTTGGTGGCCTTGCAGGATTTCATGGCCTTGCTGGTCGTGGTTTTGTATGAAGCGAAAGTCAGACGGCAGGTTCTGCCTCTCAGCAGAAAGGTTAGCCAGGATGAGCTAACGAAGCTAGCCAATAAGCTTACCTCCATTTACTCCGGTATGACCAGTAGTGAGATCCTGGCTGACAAGGAAGACCTTTCTTCCGAAGAAAGGCAGATATCGGAGTGTTTGGCGGAGGTGATAGCTGCCGAAGACAGGTTAGAGCACGGTGAGCCTTACGTTGAAGGACTGCGCTTGCTGCTGAGTCAGCCGGAGATGACAAACAGTCCCAGAATTCTAACGATTCTGGAAGTGCTGGAGGGGGATGATTGGCTTAGAAGCATGCTCGGCCAGGAGTTCAGCAAGGGAGGGGTGAAGATAGTCATCGGCGAAGAAAACCCGGAGCCGGCATTAAAGGACTTGAGCTTAATAGCCAGCCAGTATGGAGTGCCTGACAAGGCCAGCGGTATTGTGGGGGTGATTGGCCCGAAGCGCATGGACTACGCCAAGGCCATTTCTTCGCTCAACTGCCTGACAGCACTGCTAAGCAGCTCGGTGGCCGAATACATCTAAAGGAGGTATAACGTTGGCTGAGAGTGACGAGGTAGTTGAAGCAGGCATTGAGCAGGTTGATGACATAGAAGCATTGCAGAGAGCACTAGCTGAAGAGAAGGAAAAGGCAGAGAACTATCTAGCCAGTTGGCAAAGATGCCAGGCTGATCTTGCAAATTACAGGAAACGTGCTGAGCAGGACAAGGCGGACATTATTGAGTTTGCCAACAGCGCGCTTATCTGCAATATGCTGCCTGTCATAGATGACTTTGAAAGGGCTCTTGCCTCAGTCCCTGCCGAGATCGATGAGTCAACCTGGACTGAAGGTATCAGGCTCATTTGTAATAAACTCAGGGCAATACTAGAGGCACAGGGACTAACGGGAATAGAAGCTAGAGGAGAACCGTTTGATCCTCGCCTGCACGAGGCTGTAATGCAGCAAGAGGGGGAGGAGGGGTTGATTGTCCAAGAAACACAAAAAGGCTACAAATTCAAGGACAAGGTAGTTCGTCCTAGCCTGGTGATAGTTGGTCAGGGCCAAGAAAAACGAAAAGCAAAGCAAACAACTCAGAAGGAGAAGTAGACATGGGAAGAGCGATAGGAATTGACTTAGGCACTACGTTAAGCGTAGCGGCAGTCATAGAGGGGGGTGACCCCAAGATCATACCGAGTGCTGAGGGCGGCAATCTCGTTCCTTCAATAGCAGCCATAGGTAAGAATGGAGAGAGATTGGTGGGAGAGTTAGCCAAGCGCCAAGCAATAATCAATCCTGAGAATACTATATTCAGCATAAAACGCCTTATCGGGCGCAAATTCAAGGACGCTATTGTGCAAGCCGACATAAAGCGCCTACCATACAAGATTACCGCGGCTTCCAATGGTGATTGCCGGGTGGTAATGGGAGGCAAGGAGTATAGTCCCCAGGAAATATCGGCCATGATACTGCAGAAATTGAAGGCTGATGCTGAGGCTTACCTCGGAGATAAGGTGACCGACGCTGTGATTACCGTGCCGGCCAACTTCAACGATAGCCAGCGTAATGCTACCAAAGATGCCGGCACCATAGCCGGGCTCAACGTCTTGCGCATCATCAACGAACCCACAGCATCCTCACTGGCTTACGGACTGGACAAGAAGCAGGATCAGACCATTGCCGTCTATGACCTTGGTGGTGGAACCTTCGACATATCCATCCTGGACATAGGTGAGGGTACCTTCCAGGTCAAATCCACCAATGGCGATACCCACCTCGGTGGTGATGATATCGACCAGAGGATTATGGACTGGGTATGTGATGAGTTTAAGAAAGAGCAAGGCATCGATTTGAGGCAGGATAAGATGGCATTACAGAGGCTGAAAGACGCCGCTGAAAAGGCCAAGAAAGAACTGTCTACGGTAGCTCAGACAGAGATAAGCCTCCCCTTCATTACTGCCGATACCAGCGGTCCCAAGCATCTCAGCATGCCACTGACCCGCGCCAAGCTAGAACAACTGTCCGCGGCCCTGATAGAAAGGAGCCTCGGCCCATGCCGCCCGGCCCTAGAGGCTGCCGGGCTCAAGGCAGGCCGGATCGACAATGTGCTTCTTGTCGGCGGCCAGACGAGGATGCCCAAAGTTCAGGATACATTGAAGCAATTCTTCGGACGCGAGCCTGTCAAGGGAGTGAACCCCGATGAGGCAGTAGCTTTGGGTGCTGCCATTCAGGCAGGTGTGCTTAAGGGCGAAGTAGGAGAGGTCCTCCTTCTCGATGTCACTCCGCTTACTCTAGGGATAGAGACACTGGGAGGAGTAGCGACACCACTTATTCCCCGGAACACTACTATACCCACTTCCAAGAGCCAGATCTTCAGCACTGCCGGTGACAACCAACCGAGCGTTGAAATACACGTGCTTCAGGGGGAGCGTCCCATGGCTGCCGATAACCGAACGTTGGGTCGCTTCATGCTCGACGGCATTCTGCCGGCCCCGCGCGGTGTGCCGCAGATTGAGGTGACCTTCGATATAGATGCCAATGGCATTCTCAATGTTGGCGCTCGTGACAAAGGCACGGGGAAAGAACAGAAGATTACCATTACTGCCTCTAGCGGCTTGGGCAAAGACGAAGTGGAGAAGATGAGGAAAGAGGCTGAGCAACACGCTGCCGAGGATGCTAAACATAAGGAAGAAGTGGAGGTGCGCAATTCTGCTGATAGCCTGGCCTACACCGCGGAAAAGACTCTGCGCGACTACGGAGACAAGATACCGGCCGCCGTGAAACAGGAGATAGATGCCAAGATAGCCACTGTGAAGTCGGCCCTTCAAGGCCAGGATGTTGGCTCTATCCGTAATGCTATGAACGAACTATCGCAGGCTATGCAGAAAGTCGGGGCATCGGTTTACGAGCAACCAGGGCAGTCACCGCCTGGCGGAGAGGGACCCGGTGAGCAGGGACCGGGCGGGGGAGAGGAAGGCACGGTGGAAGGGGAGTTCCGTGAGGTCTAAGCGATAGATTAAGCCCCTGGATCCTGGAAACCGGGAGTCCGCCATCACATTTCTTCCCAGGAGCGTGATGACAATGCTTGAACTGAAACAGCTTGTCATATCAGCCGACGCGGTCTGCCAGTCGTGCCGGAGGAGAAGCGGTTGATGCCTAGCCCCTCTGATGAGGCGCTGAGCGGGCGCCCGGCAGTGCTGTCTGCGCAGGTGAACCTGTTTTTCAGGCCGGCAGTCCTCGCCACAGACAGCCGTGGTCGTCGCCTCGGAAGATCTGGCAGACTGATCGGGAATGTTATCTGCTTGGCTGGGCAAAACCTAGCTGAGCATGCTAATATATATGCGTTCAGGAATCTGGCCAGGGGTAGACAGGCAGGGGAAACCACAGATAGGAAGCATAATGCTGCAAACATATCTTGAAACGTTGCAGGCGAGAATGAGCCGGGACGACTATCATAAGCTGTGCGCCCTAGATAGTCCTGGAGTTCATCAGTTCATTGTTGAAGCTGCAGAACTCTGCAACCCGGACGGAATCTTCATCTGCGATGATAGCCCCGATGAAGTCGCCCGTATACGAAACATGGCGATTGTCAGCCGCGAGGAGAGCGCCGCTTTAGCCATGGCGGGGCACACCTTTCATTTTGATGGTCCCTACGACCAGGGAAGAGACCGCGCAGTGACCAAGTTCCTCGTGGCTAAGGGTAGTACCCTTAGCAGAGCCATCAACCAGATGGACCAGGATGAAGGCTTAGTGGAAATAAGGGGTCTGCTCAGGAATGCTATGAAGGGCCACACGATGATTGTTCGCTTCCTGATTCTGGGACCTGCCAATTCTGCATTCACAATTCACTGCTTGGAGTGTACCGATTCTTGGTATGTAGCTCATAGCGTAGATCTTCTCTATCGGCATGGCTATGATGCGTTTCGTCAGGCGGGTCGGGAGACAGAATATTTCAAGACTCTGCACTCGGCAGGAAGGCTGAACGAGGATATGGTGAGTCTAGAACACGAGAAGAAACGTATCTACATAGATTACCTAGCAAACACCGTCTACAGTGTTAATACCCAGTATGCCGGTAACTCCGTTGGTTTCAAGAAACTAGCCCTTCGGCTGGCTATTCATAAAGCTCACAGGGAAGGCTGGCTGGCCGAGCATTTTATGATGATGGGAGTACATGGTCCAGGTGGTCGCAAGACTTACTTTGCTGGTGCCTTTCCCAGCGCCTGTGGCAAGACGTCTACTGCCATGCTGCCGGGCGAGACCATTCTGGCCGATGACATCACCTACGTTCGCAACATGGGCGGGATTTGCCGTGCCGTGAATGTTGAGTCTGGCATATTCGGCATTGTCAACGATGTCAATCCTGGTGACGACGCCCTGATCTATCGGGTACTGACCAGTCCGGGCGAGATCATCTTCTCCAATGTTCTGATCAAAGACGCCAAGCCCTGGTGGTTGGGAATGGGCTGCGAACTGCCGAAAGAGGGGATAAACTACGGCGGACATTGGCGCGAAGGCATGACTGATGCGGCAGGCGAGCAAGTTCTGCCGGCACACCAGAACGCCCGCTATACTCTGGCCCTCAAGGCGCTGCCAAATCGCGACCCCGAGCTGCAAAATCCCCTGGGTGTCGAGTTGGGTGGCATTATGTATGGGGGTCGCGATTATCGAGGTTATGGGCCTGTCCAGCAAGGATTCAGCTGGGAGCACGGCATTGTTGCCTATGGAGCAGCACTGGAGACCGAAACGACCTTTGCCGTCGTCGAAGAGGAACGCAAGCATGAGATAAACATGATGAGCATTCAGGACTTCGTCTCGCTTCCTTTGGGACAGTATCTCAAGAACTACCTTGAATTTGGAGGGCGACTTAAGAAAGCCCCTCCTGTCTTTGGAGTGAACTACTTCCTCAAGGATCTGGAAACGGGTGAATTCTTAAACGATCGCCGGGACAAGCACGTGTGGGTGAAGTGGATGGAACTGCGCGTGCATGATCAAGCCGGAGCGATAGAGTCTCCTACGGGCCGGCTTCCCGGATACGACGATTTACGTCTCCTGTTCAGTCAGGTGCTGGGCAAAGACTACACGAAGGAAGACTATGTCAAACAGTTTACTATTCGCGTCCCCGAGAACCTGGCCAAGCTTTGCCGAGTGGAGACCTTCTACCGGGAAAATGTCCCTGACGCACCACCGAAGCTCTTTAGTGTAATCAACGAGCAGCGAGAGCGACTGATTGGAGCCAGGGAGCACTTCGGCGACTACATATCGCCCGAGAGCTTTGCCGAACAGGGGAGCCCAGATGACCAGGCGAGGGCAAACATCTGAAGACAGGGGATTGGGATTTGCCATGGAAATACTAGAGTGTTGGCATGGGCAGGTTCTCAGCAGGCCCGGTGCTTTTTATAGCAGAACTGCAAATATCAGGCAGTTCTTGTGGAATTCTGGTATAGAGGAGCTGTAAATCACAGGGAGGTAAGAAATGATAGAGTCCGCTGAGCTTTATGAAAGACTAAAGAAGGAGAAAGCAGACCTGTCAGAAAGGCTGGAACACTCGAGAGCTCTCGGTCAACCGTCGGCAGAGAGGAAGGAGGGTAGTCCCTTCGGCAAGAGGGAGGAAGGAGCCGATGAAGCCCTGGAACTGGAGAAGAGACTGGTCCTGGAACAAAGGCTGATAGAATCTCTCAATGACGTTGAGCATGCCTTACAGAAGTATGAGGCCGGTACCTATGGTCTGTGCGATGCCTGTGGGCAGCCCATAGAGCCAGCTCGCCTTGAGGCTATGCCTCAAGCAAGCTTGTGTTTGATCTGTAAGTCAAGCCGGGCAAAGGATGCAAAAACAGCACGATAATGGGTCTCCGCATGAACTGGAGGCCAGCAGAACAGCCAACTCCGTGGACGCACATGCATCGCAGGCTTCTCCAGCCAGCCGTAGAAGCAAACTAAGTCTACTCCTGATTGTCGCTGCCCTGGTGGTGCCCCTTGACCAGCTGAGCAAGCTGTGGATTGAGGCCAATCGACCCCAAATGGAGTTATTGCCAGGCTTTCTCGATTTGGTTTATGTCACAAATCACGGTGCCGCCTTTGGTTTGCTTGCCAGCCATACCGAGCTTCTTATCGCTCTTGGCATAGCCGGTTCGATCGCTATTCTGGTGTTTTTTTGTTACTTCTCTCCAGCTAACACACTGGGGGTGCTATCCTTTGCTCTGATCCTAGGCGGGGCTGTGGGTAACCTTGTAGACCGCATCCGTATTGGCTGCGTGATCGACTTCATCAGTTTCCAGTTCGTTCGCTGGCCCCCTTTCAATATTGCGGACGCAGCTATAACGGTGGGCATCTTTGCTCTCATCTATTATTTCTACAGGTCGGGAGCGTTTAGAAAAGCGTATGAACGCGGCCATAGATCCAGAGATTAGGACATTTCAGCTCAGTTCACCTGTTCCCGACATCCGCCTTGATAAGTATCTAACGCGGGTTCTTCCGCAATTCTCGCGCGCATATCTACAGAGGCTAATCGAGCAGGGCTATATCCTGATCAACGGACGAAGGACAAAAGCCAGCCAAAGACTGGGTAGAGCCGACAGGATAACGGTCGGCCTTCTATCCCTGCCAGCGCGTCCCTTGGCTGAGCCGATCCCTTTAGTCATAGTTCATGAAGATGAGGATATACTGGTCATAGACAAGCCTGCTGGACTTACAGTTCACCCTGCTCCGGGGCATCCCAGCCGTACATTAGTCAATGCCGTTTTAGCGCATTGCCCCGCGCTGGCCGTGAGCAATGATCTGGTGCGCCCGGGCATAGTGCACAGATTGGATAAGGATACGTCGGGGCTAATAGTTATCGCCAAGAACGACTCCGCCCGGGCATACGTAGCCTCACAATTCAAAAGCCGCACTGTAACCAAAGGATATCTTGTCCTTATTAAAGGAAGGCTATCCCCAGAGCAGGGGACAATTGAGGCACCTATCGGGCGAGACCCTCGTAGCAGAAAGAGAATGACGATAGTAGAAGGCGGGAAAGAGGCTACCACGCACTATCAAGTCCGAGAACACCTGGCTGATTACACCTTAGCCGAAGTGACTCCTGCGACGGGGCGCACGCATCAAATCCGGGTACACCTATCAGCCATCGGCTGTCCGGTGGTCGGCGACCAGGTTTACGGAGTGAGATCGCCTCACCTCGACAGGCAGTTCATTCATGCTTATCGCCTTGGCTTTCGTCTGCCGTCTACCGGGCAATACCGCGAATTTGCCTCGCCCTTACCTGGTGACCTGCAGCAAGCCTTGGAGCACTTGCGCAGGTCACCAAGGCCCTTCTAAAGCAGGTTTTCTGGACAACTGCCTGGAGGAACGAGTGCAGTTTGTTGCAGGAATAGGCCCGGTTTGATATGATTGCAGAGATAAGATGGACAGAGTAGAGTTGACAGCTACTAGCCGAGAGATTCTCGGTAAAAGGGTCAAGCATTTGAGACGCCAGGGGATTACTCCGGTGCATCTTTTCGGGCACAGTATCAAGTCCCTAGCACTGCAGTGTGACAATCGCGAACTCGAGGGAGTGCTGGGCCAGGCTGGCCACACAGCCCTGATCACCCTCAAGCTCGACAACGAGAAGAAGCCCAGGACCGTTGTCGTTCGTGATTTTGATAGAGATTGGCGCAGAGGCGAATTGCTCCATGTAGACTTCTACCAGGTAAGAATGACTGAGAAGATAAAGCTGGAGGTTCCCATTGTCCTGGTAGGAGAGGCACCAGCTTTGAAGTCTAAGGCCCATATGCTGGCGCATGAGCTCGAAACTCTGACTGTGGAGTGTTTCCCGGGCAAGATTCCCGCCGGCATAGAAGTGGACATCGGTTCGCTCGTCGGGCCAGATCAAGCGATACGTGTCAAAGACGTGGTCCTGGATAAGGATATTGCCGTTCTCAATGAACCGGAGCTGGTTATAGCAAAGATTAGCTGGCGACCTGCCGAAAAGGTAGCAGAGGAGGTAACAGAGGCGGCGGAGGAAGCCATTGAGGCCCCCACAGAAGTCGCACCAGGCAAGGAGCAATCAGAGTAAGCATAGTCATCTGGCTTGCCTGGCAATTGCCTCTGTATCTACACGGATATCAGGGATTTGCCTGACCGGCGAATCCTTGATATGATACCCGAAATTACATACTAGCTCTCTCCGAGCTGGCTTGCCTAAAGAGCATCCATGGCAAGCAGCCGGTAGGCTGAAAGGCCTCGAGGGCCCAGATAGAAATGTCTGTGCCTCCCACGCTAGGAAAGGAGGGAATGTAAAGCTTGATTGTTGGAAAGCACCGTTTTTCTGACGGTGCTTTTTTGTTCCCGGTTATTGCTTGCCTTTGCGCCGCATGGTGAGGCTGCAATTCGCTAGGCAGAACACTGCCGACTCTGGAGGCAAAATGAAGCAGATAAGCATAAAGACTAAGGTGATCGCTCTGGCCGTCATAGCAATCGTCGTGATCGCTGGCGTCACTATGATGGGACGTCCTCCCGCCTTGAAGGTGGCCACCACTTCCAGCCTTTACGATACCGGCTTATGGGAATATCTGGAGCCGAAGTTTGAGGACAAATACGGTACGAAACTCCATATCTTCTACGCCGGCACTGGCATAGCTCTTGAGTATGGCAAGAGGGGCGATGTCGATGCTGTCGTCATTCACGACAAACCTCGTGAAGAGCAATTCGTTGCCGAAGGCTACGGTGTAGAACGTGTTCCCTTTGCCTACAACTACTTTCTTATCGTAGGTCCGTCGGGGGACCGGGCAGGTATCAAGGGTCTGTGCGCTGAGGATGCGTTCAGTAAACTGATGGAGACCGGAAGCGGGGACTTTGTTTGCCGGGGAGATGATTCCGGGACTCATGCCAAAGAGAAGGCTATCTGGCAAGCAGCCGGCTTTGGCTATGAGGCGGTACAGCAAGCCGGAGCCTGGTACATCGAGACGGGGCGAACAATGGGGCCGACCCTGCTCATGGCCAATGAGAAGAACGCCTATACCCTAACCGACAACGGTACTTTCCTGGCCTATAGGAGTGACCTTGACCTCGTGCCTATAGTAGAAACAGGAGCGGTGCTGCTCAACGTTTACTCCGTAATCGCCATAAATCCAGAGAGGCACCCCGAAACTAACGTTGAGATGGCTAATGATCTCGTGTATTTTCTTATCTCGCCTGAAATACAGGGGCTTATTGGCAACTACGGAGTCGCGGAATATGGTGTGCCGTTGTTTATGCCCTGTGCGGGGCAAGAACCCGAGGAGTAGTACACACGAAGGGAGGCTGTCTGCAAATGTAGTGCGAGGCTCCTGCCCGCTTGCCTTCGCTGAAGCTTTAGCGCAAGCAGGCCAGGGCTTGGCAGGCGGGTTAGCCTCGTGCTGTACGACGCCAAGGGATTGTACTACAAGACCTGGAGATGAAGATCATCAGCGATTGGAAGGACAAACCGTCGTCCAAAGCCAGGGCAAACCCCAATGCAATAGGGGTATATTAAGAGGGGTGAGAGCACTTGACTGAACTATGCCACGGCCTTGCGCAGGCCATGGAACTCATTGTCTCCTTCGATCCAGAGGTAATGGAGATAACAGCAAGGACATTGAGGATCGCGGGTACCTCTTGTCTTCTGGCCTCCCTCATCAGCCTGCCGCTGGGAAGCTTAGTACACTTCCGTCGGTTTCGTGGCAAAAGGGTCTTGGTGAATATCATCCAGACATTGTTCAGTGTGCCCACCGTCGTCATTGGCCTGCTTGTTTTCGTCCTCCTTTCGCGAACCGGGCCGCTCGGTGACCTGGACATACTCTTTACCCCTGCTGCCATGGTGATTGGCCAGATGATACTCATCACTCCTATACTGCTTGGCTTGACCATTTCAGCTTTGAGCGGAGTAGGCAAAGAGGTGGTCGAGACAGCGACCTCGCTTGGCGCCAGCGGCTTTCAACTTGCGCTGCTCTCACTAAAAGAGGCAAGGTATGCGGTCGTGGCTGCACTTATACTGGGCTTTGGCAGAGCCATATCAGAGCTCGGGATTGCCATGATGGTGGGCGGGAACATACGGGGGTTTACCAGGGTGATGACTACAGCGATCTCACTGGCGACGACCAAAGGCGAACTGGAGCTGGCCCTGGCTCTGGGCATGCTTCTCTTGCTCCTGGCGCTTGTCATTAACATTGCCTTGAACAGGCTACAGCAGAGGTAACCACGATGAGACCATCATCTCCCCTAATAGAAGTGGCTCGCTTGAGCCATAGTTACGGTGACAAGGAGATATTGAAAGGCTTAGATTTAGGCATTGCCAGAGGTGAAGTATTCGCCCTGATCGGCCCTACCGGCGCCGGCAAAACCACGCTTCTGCGCATCATGGACCTTCTGGAGATCCCTAGCTCGGGCGAAATCTATTTCGATGGCCAACGCGTCCCCCGGTCCGGGAAGCAGAGACTGGCAATACGTCGGCGGATGTCATTTATACACCAGAAACCTCAGGTCTTCAATGCGAGTGTCTATGATAATGTTGCCTGTGGCTTGAACTGGCGGGGAGAGGCTAGGAACAAGATTGTCGCGAAAGTTGACTGTATTCTGGAAACGGTCGGGTTGGAGGGCTATAAGAATAGAAACGCCCGCACGCTTTCCGGCGGGGAGGCGCAGAGGGTAGCCTTAGCCAGGTCTCTGGTGCTCCAACCTGAGGTGCTGTTGCTGGACGAGCCGACAGCGAACCTTGATCCTGTTTCTGCAACAAAGATTGAGGAGTTGCTCTCAACTGCCGCCCGGCAACGTAATACTACCATGATCATGGCAACGCACGATATGTCTCAAGGACAGCAACTTGCTGACAGAATCGGCGTGCTCCTTGACGGCAGACTCGTCCAGACAGGCAATGCCGGCGACATATTCCGTTCACCCCAAAGCACAGAGGTGGCCCACTTTGTCGGTGTGGAGAACATCATAGGAGGCATAGTAATCGCCAACGACGAAGGTGTAGCCACGATAAGCGTAGGTGACGATCACCATGGAATCGGGATACAGGCAGTTTCCGGCTGCCCTGCGGGACAGCAAGTATATGCCTGCATCAGGCCTGAAGATGTCACTCTAACTCCGATGCTTTATCAAAGCTCGGCGAGGAATTCCTTTCAGGCCAGAGTCACCAGGGTGACTTATCTCGGGCCGCTCAGCCGGGTCGAAATGGACTGTGGCTTTCGACTAATAGGCTTGGTCACCAGAATCTCGGCAGAAGAGTTGAATTTGCAGGCGGGGCACGAACTCTATGCTACTTTCAAAGCCACCGCGGTGCATCTTATGGAAAGGAAAAGCAGACAATGACCGGAGTAGTCGATTCTTTCGGGCGGAGCATAGGTTACCTTCGGATTTCCGTTACCGACCGTTGTAACCTGCGCTGTCTCTATTGCATGCCGCCTGAGGGAGTGCCCAAGATAGCACAGAGCGAGATTCTCTCCTACGAAGAGATTTGTGCTGTTGCCCGGGCAGGAGCAGAGCTGGGCATCCGCAAAGTAAGGCTCACTGGTGGGGAGCCCCTGGTCAGGGCCGGGTTGCCCGGGCTCGTGCGCATGCTCTCTCAGATAGACGGAATTCAGGAGTTGTCTCTGACGACAAACGGGACGTTGCTCAAGCAATATGCTCCGGCACTTAAGGAAGCAGGCCTATCCAGGGTCAATGTCAGCCTGGACACCCTCAAGGCCGACAGGTTTCGCTGCATAACCTGTGCTGGAGAACTAAGCGATGTGCTTGAGGGTATTGAGGCCACGAGAAACACCGGCCTGCACCCCGTTAAGATAAACGTTGTGGTCATACGAGGCACAAACGATGACGAGATACTGGATTTTGCTGAGATGACCCGCAAGGCAGAATGGCATGTCCGGTTCATCGAGCTTATGCCTTTCAAGGGCACAGCAGAGTTTGTACCCTCCATTGAACTACGACACCAGATTAGTTCGATGGGCAAGCTTGAGCCTTGTCACGATTCCGCCGGGCCAGCCGGCAACGGGCCGGCCGCCTACTATCGATTAACAGGCGCCAAAGGCACTATAGGCTTCATCAGTCCCCTCTCCGAGCCTTCCTTCTGCTCCAGGTGTAACCGCATGCGACTCACGCCAGATGGCAAGCTACGTCCCTGCCTCCTGAGGGAGGATGAGATTGACTTAAGAACGCCGCTACGCAACAATGCTTCGTCGGAAGCCCTCAAACGCCTGATTCAAAAGGCAGTCGCTTCCAAGCCCGAGCGTCATCACCTGGAGGCAGGCAGTAACCCCTGTCCTAAGGCAGCAACGTCAAGGGGAGTGATGAACCGCAGAATGTCA
This sequence comes from Dehalococcoidia bacterium, assembly GCA_030612345.1. GTDB lineage: Bacteria > Chloroflexota > Dehalococcoidia > GIF9 > AB-539-J10 > RBG-13-51-36. The sequence goes on from JAUWOB010000002.1 coordinate 15,391, forward strand.
CAGATTGGAGGCTGAGCATGGAACTAGGTCGTATTCACATGGTAGACGTCACCCAGAAGAGAGACACAGAACGCCAAGCGGTAGCCAGGGGCAAGGTGCAGATGAAACCTTCTACCCTAGAACTCATCCGTAAGGGCGAGCTAGAGAAAGGTGACGTGCTGGCCGTGGCACAAACGGCCGGCATTATGGCTGCCAAAGAAACCCATCATCTCATACCTCTCTGTCATCCTCTCCAAACTACCCAAATCGCGGTTGAGTTTCGTCTCTCCGAGACTGACTCCGACTTCGTGGGGGTCGAGATCACCGCCAACGCCAAGGGGATAGGAAAAACGGGATTTGAGATGGAAGCACTGGTTGCTGTGGCCGTGAGCGCACTGACCATCTATGATATGTGCAAGGCGGTGGATACGGGCATGACCATTGGAGAGATACGCCTGATGCGGAAGAGCGGAGGCAAGAGCGGGGCATATCTCCCCGGCCGATAGGAAGGGCAGCCTCAGACACATCCGACCCCGTGCCACAAGAATGTCTGCCCCTTCCTGATATCGTCTTTCCGACAAGATCTGCCTATCTGCGTCTGTGAAGCACCTGAGATCCCCAGAGTTCAGACGGCGTGCCGAACCCGGTCCCCGGCACTCTTCAGCGTCGTTCACAGTGTGTGCTGACCTCATGTGCGTGCCTGCTTCGTCGTACAGTAAACATGTTGTCTACTGTGCACCTTCGTCCGGTGCCGGAGGCGGAAAGGGAGAAGGCTCTGTCATCCACTTGTGCACTCGCTCCTCATATTCATGATTGAACTGCTTCCTGGCGCTTTCAGGCAGTAGCTTCCATAGTTTCTCAAAATCATGTGAAAACATGTGAAGAGCGCCGAGCATGACCAACGACATGTGTGCCCACACAGCTTCCAGATAATCTGCCGCCGTGTAGGAGACCGTCCTGTCATCAACCTGCATGGCTTTCGGCATGTAAGACCCAAATCTTGCAGGCTCAGGAGCAGTGAAGATTACGTCAAGCTTGATTGGGGGGCGGGGCACGTAAGGCTCAAACTTATCCAGATCTCTGAGTGCCTTCGTTGCCGTTTCTTCAATAAGCTTCCTTGCCTTAGCCACCGGCAAACATTCAGCCCGGTCTCGCGACTTCGCGGTCTTGACAGAAACTCCTTCGATTCCGGGGAAGAATGCTTGGGCTTCTCTCATTGTAGCCGCATCGCCTGCGACCATTATTGTCGGCACACCATAATAGCCCAGTAGCCATGTGTGCCATTCCACCTCGCCTATGTACTGCCCGTTGATCCTGAGGGCCGTGTTGTCGGAGTGCGTGTGGCTGGCAAAACCGTCAGGGGTCCCTGCCATGGCGTGCTCGCCCACTATCACCTGAGCGTCATATGATCTCAGCACGTCTCCTTTCGAGCGCGTCAGCGCGAGCATATCCCAGCCTCCCATCATCCTGTTTATGCCGGGGTCGATTCTGTCCTTGACAATGTTCCGCGGGCCTGTACGGGTCGGCCACACGGTGCTGTGGCTGTCGACAACATCGATTTCGGTTGCCCCCGCAGCCCTCAATCCTCGCACTGCAGCGTTGATATCCTCAGTCAGGTTCTCACACGCCTCTCTATATACGGGTCCAGCGGGGATGAGAAGACGATAATCACCTGCCCCAGAGACACCTTCTAAGTCGGCCAAGATCAGGATCTTCATGGATCTAGCTGTTCTGCAGGAGACTCCTGCGGCATTTGAGCTTCATGGCAGAACGAAGGGTCAACGAGGACATTGTAGCGCAGATTATGAAGGACGTGCAAAGTAATCGTATACCAGAGACCAAGGAGGGAGTCGCGGTGATATAGCTACACATCTATCGCCAAGGAGTTTGGTCCTGTGAAATGGCTACGCGCAGACCTGGAAGCTGAAGCCCAGGGCAACGATCCTCTGATGTGAAACTGAGGAACGGATGTGCGTGAAATCCTGTGGTCGAACAAAAGTCTGTCTAATATTCGTCGGATCTGAAGCTCTTGATCTGCTCGTAGCTGAAGCCCGGACCGTCCCGGCATACGTAGATCTCGCCGATATTACACCGCCCGCACTTGCCTATACCGCACTTCATCCTCTTTTCCAGAGTGGTTATCATCTGCGCCGGAGTGAATCCCAGTTTCTCCAATACCGGAAACGTGAAACGTATCATGATCGGCGGACCGCAGACGATGGCCACCGCATTCTTGGCCGCGGGCGCCACTTTCTCTGTGACGGCGGGCACAAAGCCCACATTACCTTGCCAGTCGGGTGCCTCACGATCCACCGTAGTAGTCATATTTACCGAGCTATCCTTCTCCCAAGCTTCCAGATCATACTTGAAGCAGAGGTCTCGAGGCGTGCGCGCTCCGTAGACTATGTCAATGTTACCGTATTTAGCGCGGTTGTCGAGTACATTCCAGATAAGCGAGTGCAGAGGAGCCAAGCCTATGCCTCCTGCAACGAAAACCAAGTTCTTACCGGCCATGTAGTCCAGAGGAAAGCTGTTGCCGAACGGCCCGCGAAAACCTATCTCCGCCCCCACTCCCAGCCGGTGCAACGCATTGGTAACTCTGCCCACCCGCGCCACGGCGCACTCCAGATCATCTCGCCGTGTAGGACTTGAGGAAATACAGAAGGTAGCCTCCCCGGTCCCCAGTATCGAATACTCGCCGAACTGGCCGGACTCGAAGGTAAACTCTTTCCTGAGTTTCTCATCTTTGAAGTTGAAGTGAAAGGTCTTGACCGCAGGCGTCTCATCGATTATCTTCTCTATGACGGCGATGTGGGGAAGGTAAACATTCCCTTCCGCCAGGTATCTCTTCCGGTGGCTGATATCGCTAATAGTCATGACGACTTCTGTGTCTCCTGCTTCTTCGTAGGAGTCCCGGCAGGCAGGCTGTTCAATGTCTGCGTAATATCCCAGTTCACCGGGCACTGCCGGATACAACGGCCGCAGCCGGTACAGCCGATAATGCCAAATAGCTCAGGGTAGAAGGCATATTTGTGGTATACCTTCTGACGCACCCGCCGCCACTTATCCTCCCGGGGATTCTCAGTTGGCATCTTGGTATACACAGCGAAACTACAGCAGTCCCAGTTGCGGTAGCGCGCTCCGCTGCCGTCCCGTAACATCTCATCATTGATATCGAAGCAATAGCAGGTCGGACATAAAAAGGTGCAGATTCCGCAACTGACGCACTTGGCGGAGATTTCCTCCCAGAATTTCCGGTCGTCAAACACCAGTGGTAGCCGTTTGCCGATCTCATCGGTATCGATCTTCGTGCTCACCCTCGCTTTGGCGGACTCCTTCACAGCCCGGGCTTTCTTCTCATCAGCCGGGGTTGCTGCCATAACATCCTTCGCCCCGGCTAGGACTTCCTTTCCCTTGTCGGTAATCTCCTCTATGAGAAAACTATCACCGATATCGGTCAACATGATATCAACATCTGTCGCATCGGCCGGGCCGAAACCCAGCGAGGTGCAGAAACAATTGTCATAGGGACTGGTACAGGCCATACCGACGAGTACAGTGTTCTGACGTCGGCTAAGATAGTACCTATCCTCATAGGCATCCTTGAACACCATATCGATGATGGCTATCGCCCTGGCATCGCAGGGATGGATGCCGAAGAGAAGTTGCTTGGGAGGGTCCTCATCTGTCGGTTCCAGTACATAGCCGCCCTCCTCCTTGCGAAAACCGAACATCTTCTGGATGCTGGGCAGAAAATTCGCCTTGGGAGGGATGACCGTATTGCGATTGTGCTCAAGGAAAGCCAGATCTTGTCCGTCCCAGACCGCCATTTGTGCGACACCGCTGGCTTTGGATGGCACGAACACGGTGAATTCCTTCTGCCATTTCTCAAGCAGTCGTGCAGCGTTCTGTTTCTTGATCTTCTTCATCTATTCTACCGCATCAAGTTTTCGGCTTCCTCGGGTTGATAAGCTGCCATCAGCGGAGGAGCGTCCTTATCCATACCTGCACGGTATTGGAAAAGCTCCTCGACGATGTCTTCCATCTTGCCCGTGAGAATTCCCAGCGGGATATTGGCAGGGCAGGCACGCTCACATTCGCCGCAATCGGTGCACCTTCCGGCAACATGCATCATCCTGACTGCCTGAAAGATGAGGTTATCCTGCCATTTCGGCAGCGGTGATACCCATAGCGGCTCGGTTTCCTCAACAAAGCAGCGTTCACAGAAGCAGACCGGGCATAGCTGTCGGCAGGCATAACAGCGAATGCAGCGGGAGAACTCGTTCTTCCAGAACTCCCAACGCTGTGCCGGGCTCATCGCCTCCATCTCTTGAATCTTATTCCGGCTGAGATCTTTGCCACCAGCGAGGGTTTTGATCTCCCCGATGACCAGGTCGAATTCCTGGAAGCCAGAGCAATCACAGCCAAGACAAGAACCAGCCAGCACTTCCCCGGCCGAGAACTCCTTGCTGCCCCCGGCAAAGGTTACGGCCACCTTATCTCCCTTCCAGCTCATATCACCAATCTCATCCCGATCCAGGCCGGTCAGTTTCTGCACCTTAGCCAGGTCGATGATGCCGCTACAGGGAACACCGATAATAAAGACGTCTTCGCGGGCAATCTGTTTGTTCTGGACAAGGCTGATGATAGAGCGTGCGTCGCATACCTTGGCCACAATAGCCACTTTGCCGCATAGATCAGGCAGGAAAACGCTGAGGTTATTGTGGATGAATGGATTGACAACCAGCCGGTCAGCGTTAGCTTTGTCGCTGATAATGAGGGGAGTGGTGGCAAACTTAAGGCTGCCGGCCCCATAGCCGATGACGCGGTCAACCTTTCCCTTCTCTAGAAGGTTTCGGGCTTCAGCGCGTAACTTTTGTTGTATCTCTCTAGTCATTGAATAATCGATTAGGGCTTATCTGCTTCAGATCATCGGTTACTGCGCTGACCACCTCTGCGAATCTACTTCCTTCCGAGGCAGAGCACCAACTGACCTGTATACGTTCCGGTTCAATGCCCATATACTCCAGGAATTTCTTAGTGATAGCCATTCGACGACGAGTACGGTAGTTTCCAGTCAGATAGTGGCAATCACCTGGATGACAACCAAGCACTAACACCCCGTCGGCACCAACACTAAGTGCCTTGAGGACAAAAGAAGGGTTTACTCTACCGCTACACATCACTCTTATTATTCTTATGTTGGGAGGGTACTGCATTCTTGAGGTGCCAGCCAGGTCAGCACCGGCATAGGAACACCAATTGCAGCAGAAGGCAACTATCTTTGGTTCAAAGTCATCCATCGATCACCCAGGAAAATAGAAAGGGTGGCTGCAAATCCACCCTTAATTGCCAGTGTGATAACATGACCTCGCTATCATAGCACGCACGTCCCATGTAGGCAAATCTTCTGGCTGGGATTTTAGCAGGGTCTTCGCACTTTAGCAACTCAAAGCACCGAATACCAGAATCACCTGGAACCCTTTAGG
>JAUWOB010000130.1 GCA_030612345.1 Dehalococcoidia bacterium
CTGGATAGAGCGCAGCCCTGCGGAGGCTGAGGTCGCGGGTTCAAATCCCGCCAGGCGTACCATGGGCGGTTAGCTCAGCGGTGAGAGCGCCTGTCTTACACACAGGAGGTCACTGGTTCAAATCCAGTACCGCCCACCATAGAGAGTGGAGGAGGTTTCTAGACCTCCTGTTTGTTGTAAAACACAAGGTTGGTCAAGTATAATTAGACCACCTGATTGTATGAAAGAGGGCGGGTCCGCAAGATGATAAATGGTTGTATTCATAAGGTCACAAGTACCCGTCAGCACATCTGTCAAATCCCTCGTCAAAGGCTTCGTCCTAACTCAGCGCACCGACTGCAAGAGTCCCCGAACAACTGAGTATTACGAAAGCAATCTTCGGCGTTTTCTGTGGTATGCCGAGCAGCAGAAGTGGCCTGATGATGTCTGCCAGATTACCGAATGGGACATCAGGGAATTTCTGGCTTATACGGGGAGTGAAGGCAACAGGTGGGGGCTTTCAGGCAACGGCTCAGAATCCAGCCGACCGAAGGCCACTTACTGTACAGTTCATCATTACTACTGTGTTCTCAAAGCGTTCTTCAACTGGTGTGTTAGGGAAGGCTTCATTCCGGAAAGTCCTCTCGCCAAGATCAAGCTGAAAGCACCTCGACTGAATGTAGTCCAGCCCTATTCGAGTCAAGATATTCTGAGACTGATAGAGGTATGCGATCATGACTGCAAGAACAACGCTCGCTTACTCGGGAGTCGCAACAAAGCAATTATCCTGATGTTCTTGGACACTGGACTCAGAGCTAGTGAATTGGCAAATATCAAGCTTGACGAAATAGAGTCGGAACGAGGTTGGATTAAGGTCAAAGGAAAAGGTGCGAAGGAGAGGGTAGTCAGAATAGGGGCAACTGCGCAAAAAGCTCTCTGGCGATACCTCGTATATCGTGAAAAGAGCAAGTGCGAGACTCTGTGGATAACCGAAGAGGGCAGGCCCATGAAAGTGGCAGGCATCCAGGCAATGCTAATGAGGCTGAAGGAGCGGGCCGGATTGACGGCAAAGGGTAATTGCCATAGATTCCGGCACACCTTTGCTCTGCATTTCTTGAGAAAGGACAGGAATCCTTTCAACCTGCAGTATCTGCTTGGGCATTCAGATCTGAGAATGGTAAGGCATTACGTGTCCACTCTGGGCATGGAAGACGCTCTGAAGGCCCATGAATGCGCCAGCCCGGCGGACAGCTTGGATTTGAGGTAGAGAGGAATGCCGAAGCTAGGCGATCCCAGGATAACTAAGGGGCATGCCGCCAGTTTCCTGATACGTCTCTATTTGCAGGAACCGGAGTTCTCCAGGGACTTATGCCAGCTTCGCGACAACTACCTTAAGCTGGTAATCGAACTGGGATTAAGGCAGGTTGAGTTTTTTGCGAATTGCAGAAAGGCCCTCAGTACCGAAGAATACCAGAGTATGCTTCGCAGCTTCTTTGAATCGGGCGCAACACAGGGCAATCTCACCGCCCTCTCTAGGGACTTAGCTCGCCAACTCAAAGAGATAAAGCAGATGTATCCAAGATTGGGACCGTATTTTCACGGTCTGGAGCAGTTAGCTTATAGGTGGAAGCTTAGGGCATCTTGGGCAGGGCCCTTGTTGCATCTATATGACATGCACAGTATCTTCAGGGGAATAGGCATGCCGGATACCATCGACGTGCCTTTGGAGCAGCTAGATTTGCTATATCCTTGGCCACCGCCTGTTTCGCCTCTGGAAATCAAGGTATCTGCCTGGGCTTTCGTTTTCTACGGTCGGAAACAGATCCAAGTCGAGATTGCTAGGAAACTGAAAGACTATGAGGACAGGCTCAAGGCGGTGGGGCTGACGGAATACCCAAGCTCACTTCAGAAACACGCCAGATGGTGGTTTGAGCATGTTGTGCACGGTAAGAAATACGACGATATTGCACAAGAGGAAACATACTCACCGGGCGGGTCATCGATATCCCACGCAAGAAATGTCGGAGAAGCTGTCCGTAGATTCTCCAGGTTAGTCGGCATCGATACTAAGAATCTAACAAGCAATACCTGAGCCATATTTTACAGACGACAGAGAATCAGTCCTCCTCACGGTTCCCGGATGATAAGCTAGCTGATAGAAGCTAGCTTCTCTTTTTGGAGAACCGATGTCTTTGACAGTAGCTCAGGCAGGGAAACGTGGCGGTCTCAGGTTACTCCGAACCCGGGGGCGCGATTACTTCGTAGTGATCGGAAGAAAGGGCCAGGCAGCCATGCGCCGAAAATACCCCGACATGGCGACTCAATGGGGGAAACTGGGTGGGAGGCCGAGGAAATTGACGCTACATCGAATCGTGGGGGAGAAAAGCAATAAAACAACGAAGGAGGTGTGCGGACCCGCCTGCGTTTGCCTCTCTCCCCCTCCCGATTATACAACAGAACTAAGAAGACTCTGTTGAAGAGGATACTCAATCCAGTATAGGTGAATCATGAAGACCTATCTAAACCCCTCCGAAGTCGCATTGTTGGAGGAGGCGGCAACGAACCTCCGAGACAGGCTGCTAATCCGTCTTCTGTTCCATCTTGGCTGCCGAATCAGTGAGGCTTTAGCTTTGACAGTGGAAGACGTGGATTTTGAACGTGGCATAGTTTCAATTAGGCATCTCAAAGCCAGCTTGAGGCTATGTTGTACTGAGTGTGGACAAAGGCTTGGCAGAAGTCATGCGTTTTGCCCGAAGTGCGGGAGCAAGGTTACAAAAGCTCAAGCTGAGCAACAGGAACGTCGTCGCCAAAGGGAGCTGCCCATTGACAGCGACACCTTAGAGCTGCTCAAGGAATATGTACGACGCGGCGGTCCGACTGTTCGGGATGGAAAGAAGCTGATTTTTGGCATTAATCGGCACCGCGCTTGGCAGATTGTGCGCGACTGCGGTGAAAGCGCTGGACTGGCAAGGTTGATTAACCGCGAGACCGGCATAGTTCATAACGTCAGCCCGCACCGCCTGCGCGATGCCTTCGCAGTCCATGCAGTAAAACTTGATGATTCAGGCGACGGGCTGCGGCTTCTTCAGGAGCATTTAGGGCACCAAAGCTTCAACACTACAGCCCGGTATCGGAAGATATCAGGCACAGAACATCAAGAATGGTATCAGAAACTCTGGAGCAAGGAAGATTGATCGGCACATCCAGCATCTCTGAGGTGAAGCGAAGTGTCTGAACTGCTGAAACCAGCCCGAGGCGGATTCCTGAGAGCTATCGGCTGCGGCACGTTTGTCTTGAGGTTTCTTTTGGGGCACGGCCCACTTGGCTCGCCGTCAATTGACCCTGAGGT
>JAUWOB010000065.1 GCA_030612345.1 Dehalococcoidia bacterium
GAGGTTGGTGGGCGTGGGGGCCGCCAGGGTGAGAGACCTCTTTGAACAGGCCAAGCGTAAGGCGCCGTGCCTCATATTCATCGATGAAATCGATGCCGTGGGCCGCCACCGTGGGGCTGGCCTAGGCGGAGGGCACGACGAAAGAGAGCAGACCCTGAATCAAATCCTGGCTGAGATGGATGGCTTCGATACCAGTACGAACATCATTGTCATGGCAGCCACCAATCGTCCCGACATCCTGGACCCGGCCTTGCTGCGTCCCGGTCGGTTTGACCGCCATATTGTCATCGACCTGCCCGATATAAGAGGCCGTAGGGCTATCCTGGAGGTACATGCCAAGGGCAAGCCACTGGCCAAGGAAGTTGACCTTGAGACTATAGCCAAGGAGACGCCGGGATTCAGCGGCGCCGATTTGGCCAATCTCATCAACGAGGCTGCCATCCTGGCTGCCAGACGCGGCCGCAAGGACATCACATTGAAGGAGCTTGAGGATGCCGCCGACCGTACCATGGCCGGACCCGAAAGGAAAAGCCGTGTGATCAGCCCCAAGGAGAAGGAGATAACCGCCTATCACGAAAGCGGACATGCCTTGACGGCCAGGATATTGCCCAACGCTGATCCTGTGCACAAGATCTCCATTGTTCCTCGAAGGATGATTGGTGGCTGGACACGCCTGCTGCCGGCCGAAGACCGCTATCTATGGACTAAGTCTCAGTTCCATGATGGATTGGCGGTACTCTTGGGCGGACGTGTTGCCGAGGAAATCATCTTCGGGGACATTACTACCGGTGCCCAAAACGACTTGGAGCAAGCGACTAAGCTGGCAAGAAAAATGGTCACCGAGTACGGCATGAGCGACAAACTGGGCCCGCGTATCTTTGGGCAAAGGCAGGAACTCGTCTTTCTGGGGCGCGAGATAAGTGAACAAAGGGATTACGGCGATAAGATAGCCGACGAAATCGATGCAGAGGTGCACGATATTATCCAGCGGGCCTACAAGAGCGCGAAGAAGATTCTGAGCGCTAACAAGGAAAAACTAAAACAGCTAGCGGAAGCGCTGAAAGATCGTGAAACTCTCGATGGACCCGAGCTCGAGAGAATATTCGAGGGCTTATCACCACAGCCGAACCCAAGCTAAGTCAAGGACCGAGAGGGACGCGCGGATATGCCTTCGTCTTAAGGCTACGCCCCTGCCTGGTCCTCCTGCCAGGAGCCAAGCCGGCTAGTTTCTTGAGCGACAATATCCTCATCCAGCTTGACAAATAGCGGCTCGGGCTGGCGAAGCTTCTGCCCGGGAGGCAAAAACTGAGCTTTCCAACCTGATTCCTTCACACTACCGTCAAATCCCAGAAAGGAATGCAGTTCTTCAGAACTGAAGGGAAGGAAAGGATAGAAGACAGTTTTCAATACTGTGAGTACAGAGAGGGCAGTATAGACGGACCTGGCGGCAGTGTCTCGTTTCGTCTCAATTGTCTTCCACGGAGCTTGTTCGTCAAGATAACGATTAGCTTCCTTGGCCAGGGACATAGCTTCCTTGACCGCCGCCTTAAACCCACAACGATAAAGCAGTTTGTCCACGCGGCCTAAGGCAGCTTCATCCTCATGAAGCAAGCTCTGGCTAAGTTCATCCAGTTCCCCCGCCGGAGGCACGACTCCATCGAAATTGCGCTGAGCAAAGGTGAGGACACGATGAGCCAGATTGCCATAGGTGGCTACCAGTTCATTGTTGTTACGCCGCAGGAACTCCCGCCAGGAAAAATCACTGTCCCCGGTCTCAGGCATATTTGCCGATAAAGTGTACCGCAGGGCATCCGGAGCATATCGTTCCAGGTAATCATGTAGCCAGACCGCCCGGTTACGACTGGTAGAGAGCTTCTTGCCTTCAATAGTCAACCATTCATTGGCTGGCACGTCATAAGGAAGATTCAAGCTACCATAGCCCATCAGCATCGCCGGCCAGCTAAGGCAATGGAAAAAGATATTGTCCTTGCCGAGGAAGTAGAAGCTCCTGGCGTCCTCCTGCCAGAAAGCTTGCCAGGCGGTATCGTCTCCCTGCAGCTTTGCCCATTCCTTGCTTGCTGATAGGTAACCGATTACATTCTCAAACCATACATAAAGGCGTTTACGCTCAAAGCCTGGTTGCGGCACAGTTACTCCCCAGTCCAAATCGCGAGTGATCGCTCTGTCCCTCAGTCCCTCGTTCAGAAATTTCCACGCGCCGCCAAGCACATTGCGCCGCCAATGAGTCTGCTCTTTTATCCAGGCAGCCAGCCTGTCCTGAAACGAAGAAAGGCGCAAGAAGAAATGCTCTGAAAACTCAAAGCGAGGCGGAGTGGAGCAAAGGTGGCAGCGAAGCTCCTTAAGCTCGGATGGGCTCAAGGGCTTGCCACACTCATCACATTCATCACCTCTTGCCTTATTGAAGTCACAATAAGGACAGGTACCCTCCAGATAGCGGTCCGGCAGGAAACGCTGGCATTTGGGGCAATAAGCCTGCACCATTTTGTCTTTGTAGATGTAGCCCTTCTCGAGCAAAGTCAGGAACATATCATGAGCAACTTGAGTATGATTGGGAGTGTCGGTGGTGGTAAACAAATCGAACGAGATGCCCAGTCTCCTCCAGCAATCGACGAATTGTTTGTGGTACCTGGTTGCCACTTCCTGCGGCGTGACAGATTCTTGTTCAGCACGAATCGTAACCGGCGTTCCGTGCTGGTCACTACCCGAGACCATCAGCACGTCATTGCCCTTAAGGCGATGATAGCGGGCAAAGATATCGGCCGGCAGATAGGCACCGGCGATATGTCCCAAATGCAGGGGGCCATTGGCATAAGGCCAAGCAACACCAATGAAAATGTGCTCGCTCAAGCTCTTCCCTCAGAGGCAGGCCTATTATAAACGATTGGCTACTCCGCGTCACCGTCAGGAACTGGACCTCTCAGACGGGACTGCTCATAGTCATTGCTTGGGCAGAAAGGTGATTGTCTGCTTGCCTTTCTCCGCTGTATATGAGACGTAACCACGGCTCGAGCAGCAGTCAATACAAAGACGCTGCCTCCCATCTCCTTCCCCATTCACCACAAGATAACGCTCTCCATACTTGAGAGGACGATGACACTCATCACATTCCATCTTGCCTATAGCGATACAACCACGGCGCATTCTAGCTCCTTTCCTGCGATTTCAGCCAGGCTCGAGTCCTGCCTTCAACAACGAGGCTAAACTCCCCTCGCGGTTCCGTGAAATGCTCCCTAGCCTCGCTCACTCTGCCCCGGAAGATCTCCTCGTGAACCTTGGTAAGCTCACAGCATACAGATAGTCTTCTGTTGCCGAACATTTCTTCAATATCGCTCAATGCCTCTCCAAGGCGATGGGGTGTCTCGAAAGCAACTATCGTTCTTGGCTCATCTGCTACTGAACTGAGAAGACGCTGCCTAGACCCCTTTCGGCGCGGCAGGAACCCAATGTATACGAATTGGTCAGTCGGTAACCCCGAAACGACCAGCGCCGTAATCACTGCTGAAGCACCAGGAATGGGTACCACAGTGATCCCGCGCCCGATGGCAGCACCGATAAGCTCGTAACCAGGATCGCTCAGCCCGGGCATGCCCGCTTCCGAAACCAGAGCCACATCTTCCTTCTGCAGATAACCCAGTAGATAATCAAGCTTAGCTTTCCTGCTATGCTCATGATAACTTGTCAACGGAGTTCTTATGTCATAGGCAGTAAGCAAGTGGCGCGTAGTACGGGTATCCTCAGCAGCAATGAGCTTCACCTCCCCCAGGAGGCGCAAGGCACGTAGCGAAATATCCTCCAGATTGCCAATAGGCGTAGCAATAACATAAAGAACTGGCATGAACTGAGATTATACTGAATGCCTGTGATTTTATCTATAGCTTTCCTTGACTTCAGACCGCCATACCTGTATAGTTTGTGGCAATCTCCATCCGCTGAAGAGACATGTCTGACGCCGTATTCAAAGAGATGGAATGCGCTTACGGATTTGATGAAGTGTCGCTCGTCCCCGGAGACGTAACCATCACTCCTGCCCAGACCGACACGGATTTTCTGGTAGGAAAATACACATTCTCCATCCCCATTCTGGCCTCAGCTATGGACGCAATTGTCGACCCCGCCTTCGCTGTCAAATTCAACAAGCTTGGCGGGTTAGCTGTCCTTAATCTAGAAGGCATACACACAAGGTACGAGAACCCCGACGAGCTCTTGAACCAGATTACCCAGGCTCCTGAAAAGGAGGTTACTGCGCTACTGCAGAGTATTTACTCTGAGCCTATCAAGGAAAACCTCATTGGCCAACGGATCGGAGCAATAAAGCAGGCTGGGGCTGTCTGTGCAGTATCCATGACTCCAACCAACACCAAGCGATTGGCCCCTATAGCTAAGGATGCCGGGATGGACATACTCGTGGTGCAATCTACCGTCACTACAGCCCGACACATCTCCAAGAGCTATCGGGGACTCATCCTGCCTGAGCTATGCCAGCAAATGTCCCTGCCTATCATAGTAGGAAACTGCTGCAGCTATAGCGCAGCATTAGAGCTAATGAGAACAGGCATCGATGGCATCCTGGTTGGAGTGGGGCCCGGGGCCGCCTGCACTACGCGGGAGGTCATTGGCGTGGGAGTGCCTCAGATAACGGCTACTTTGGACTGTGCTGCTGCTAGAGAAGCGTATCTTGAAGAAAGTGGCAAATACGTATCAGTGATAACAGATGGAGGGATTCGCACCGGTGGTGATTTATGCAAAGCATTTGCCGCCGGTGCTGACGCCGTGATGATAGCCTCGCCTCTAGCTCAAGCGACAGAAGCACCGGGAAAGAGTTACCACTGGGGCATGTCTCATTCCCATCCGGCATTGCCCAGAGGGACACGTATTAGAGTTGCCACTGCCGCCCCCTTAGAGCAGATCCTCTTCGGTCCTACCTCCGTCACCGATGGCACTCAAAACCTGGTAGGCGCGCTACGCACCAGCATGGGGGTGTGCAGCGCCAGAACCATCAGGGAAATGCACAAGGTCAAGATGGTAATCGCGCCATCAATCAAGACTGAAGGGAAGTACTTTCAGACAACCCAACACGTCCCCTGAAGTTCATACAAACGCAGAAAGGCAAAACCAGACACCGAAGCCAGCCAGAATCAAAGCACAGACGGCGAACACGATCTTCTGTACTTTCTTTGTCCACCACCGCCTTGACTCAAATGTGCCCACGGAGAGGAATTCGCTCCAGACCAAATCACAAGGCAAGTGTACCAGGGCAAACAGGATGACCCCGGTGAGCCCGAAAGCGGCGGCCCCGGCTACTAGAGCTGCCCCCACAGTGGCCCACCATATATAGAAGGCGGGGTTCGCTCCCGTAATCACAATGCCCGTTAGCAAAGAGCTAGCCGGCAGACCACCCGCCGCACCAATTGCCTTACCGGTAGCTCGAAACATGCGGATGCCCAGGTAAATCAGCATCAAGCCTCCGGCAAGGTATATGGCCGTTTCCACACGGGGAGAGATGACAAAACGCTCGAATCCGAGATAGATCAAGGCTATGATTGGTATCTCAATGACGGCATGACCTGCTGCAATCCGGGCACCGGCATGCCTGTCACCATAACCCTTGGTTATGGTAGCTGCAGTGAGTGGCCCGGGGAGCATAACGCCGGTAAGAGAGACGACCGCCGCCGATGCTAGAAATAGGCTCAGGCTGGTCTCCATGACTCAGTGGACAAAACCGGATTCAGGCTAGATTTCCTCGTCTTCTTCGTCTTCCTCGTCTTCCTCACCGTCCACGCCCCCACCATAATGAGGCAGCCTCACATCTACTTCGGCGCGACGACCTCGGGTTCCCCTGGGCAGAGCGCCAATCATCTCCTTTAGCTCTGCCAGCGCCT
>JAUWOB010000117.1 GCA_030612345.1 Dehalococcoidia bacterium
TGTTTGAAAGTGAGTCTTGAGCACAGGAACATTGATGAGAAAGTCCGTCTCTAATGCTGTGCGTGAGACCTCAACCTTTGTCCCTGCTAGGTCCAGCTTGCGAAAAGGACCCTGGTTGAAATCAACCAGTTTGATCCCATGTCTTTTCGCCACCTTTTCCATGCCTGTGCCCCTGAAACCCCGTTTCGTATACGGCTCAAGCTCATCGAGTATGTTGATGATAGCGCCTTCACCAATAGAGATGTCCTTGCAGCCGTATTCGATCAACAACTGCACAATCCCATCCACAATCGTTGTGGTGGTTACCATCCCGTAAGGAGGCATTATCCTGTGCCGGAAGCAGTTATTGGGTTTTATGAGGACTCTGTCGTTCTTATTGAGTTCCTCAAATCCGTCACAGAGTTCGATAGCCCTACGAAGCGAATCCCGGGAGCCGTCAAACCTCACCAGCGATACTGTCATACAATCTGCACACCGACTTGATAGTTTCTAATCTCTTCGACATATAAGTCCAAGAATATCTTAGCCTTCTCTGCAGAGAACAGGGCGGGCCTGTAGGTCAGGGAGAGATTCAGATTCCTGTTATACGTACCTGCAGTAATGCTCAGTCCCATAGGAGTTACCACAGGTGCGAACCCAGCAACATTACGTATTCTGACATTACCCATGGTGCTCACCGCAGCTTCTTCAGAGCCTGGTTTCGGCCAGATAAAGCCTACATTGGTAATGAGAATAGTATCAACATATGTGCGCGTGATTATCAAGAACCGGCACATCCATCTCATAACGAATAGAGGAAAACGAGAGCACAAGTAGAAGTAATAAATCAGGGAGAAGGCCGTTCTATGCATAGCTGCGTCTGTGGTATCTGCTCGCACCTCCCTCAGTAACTTGGCAGGATCAGTCCTATCTGTGGGCGTGGTAGATAAGGAAAACCAGGACGCCTGATTAGAAACAACGTAGCGGAAACCCTTCAAACCCATGTTCACAGGGGTCATTATGCGTATTCTCCTGCTGACTTTACCGTGCATGCTGTTCCACCTGTCCACCACTCTATAGCACGCCGCCAGAAGAATATCATTGAGCGTAACCCCGACCGACTTCGCCTTAGACTGGATCTGCTCCAGTTCGCCGGGACTTAGGACTGCAAAGCAGAAACGGAGTTCCCTGGACCGACCGCATCTATCATGGAAAACCCGCGTCGGGGGAGGGAGCGTGGATATGACAAACCGCTGGAAAAGGCTGAAGAGCACCTTCCCATAGTAATGCTGCACCTCTGACCTCTGGCTGTGGGCAAACTGCAGCAATTCGTCTCCTCTACGATTCATGCGGATATCCCCGAGATCTCCCGCGGGAGACCCTCTAGCCTCGCCGTCCTGACGAAGTTCGCCGTTATAGATCTCGATAGTCTTTCTCACGAAAAGAAGAGCCCGAAGCCCATCTGTTGCCGAGTGATGAAAGGTGAACACCAGCAAGGACTCCGTCTCATTCCTCCTTAGTAGAAGAACCCTCACCGGAAACTCCTTCTTGAGATCGAGGGGCTGGCTCATCCATGACGAAAGATAGTGCTCACAGTTCGTGTCCTGGAGTTGAGCCTGGTCTGCAATGCTCAGGACTCCTCTCCCAATGTTCTCCTGTATCTGGCGAAAGAGCCTGGAATGTCTGCTTTGCAAGATCGTTCTCATAACGGGATGTGCTTGCTGCGCCGACGAAATCGCCCCATTCAACCTAACAAGATCTATGTCCCCTTCGAGGTCTAGAACCAGGTGAAAAAGCATAGGCTCGTTGATGCCATCAAGAGCCAGCAGGCATTTGTCAACGCAGTTAAACGGAATCGAGCCAGGGAAGCTTTGGACTCTTTCTCGCATACTAATCTGAAGCTACATTAAGCAAGGCAAGCTTTCGTGGTTGCCTGATTCATCAGGCACAATAGCCCAATGAACTCTCACCCAACCAGATCTTCGATTTGGTTGAGGACTCGGGGTTCCCACAGAATCATAGATTTTGTGGGATAAGACAAGTTAGGGAACTGAATTATTTACTCCGACCCCTCGATCTTCTTCTTAACTGCTTGGGCAATCTCAGCTGAGACCGCTTGCCCACCCCGGCGTGCCAGCCAAGCTAGCGCTCCTGAAACGTCGCCGCCAATGGTAACCTTCGTCCTGTCATCTACGGGTTCCAGAGTGTAGAAGCGTGTCAAATCGGTGCCCAGGGCTCTTCCTCGCATGACCACAATTCGTTCCGGGACAAACTCAATGATGGTCATCAATAATTTAACCGTTAGCCTGCTTACCTTAGCTGTGACAGAAAGCTGCGAGCCTACTGTCAAAGGCCCCGTAGAGATCCTCTCAATCTTCTTGATGGACGGCATCCATTGGGGCCACTCTTCAAGCCTATCTATCAGCGCCCAGACTTTCTCGACAGGGGCATTGATGTCGATGCTGCTCTCAAACCTCATGCCTGTCGAACTCCCCCTTTACGTAGCACCATACAGTATTGTACACCATTGTACAATCTAATGTCCTCGTTCAAATTGCTACCGAACCGGACATCGATTGCTCAAATATGTGAGCGGGTCGAAAAAGGGAGAAATCAAGATAGATTTCCCAGACGCTCAACCGGGTGCCGCTTCTCCACCGGATCGGGGAGAATCTGATCAAACTCTTCCGCTAAGATGGGAAGCACCAAGCCTGAGGCTATCTCAGCGGCTTGCGTGATGGTCTTTCTTGAGGCACCGCGCGGTGATTGAACTTGATGAACTCACTAGGAAGGAAAGGGCCTCGAATCCAGTTCACCGCCTTCTGCGGCGGAGAGGAATTCCAGCTCGGGCGGGCACACATCACCCCGCCCGTTGGCCTGAAAGAGGTTGCCCTTGCCAGATATATGGCCCTGGAACACCCAGGGGCTCTCCCAGAAACAGGGGCGCTGGTAAATGGCTACCCCAAATCCTCTGTTGTCAGCGATCGTATTCCCTTCCAGAATCGCTTGACAGGAGCCCCAAAGAACAATTCCTCCATCCTGTCCACTCCTGGTAACGCTGCTATCAGTAATCGTGACTTGAGCAGAATCGGCCACAGCAATCCCATACCCGTTGTTATTCGAGATAGAGCACCTGGTGATTGTAGCCTGAGCGGCGCCGCCAATAGAAGTCCCGCTCCGCTCGTTTTCCGCAATGCCACAGTCCGTCATCTCGGCCGAAGCGGAATACGAGACGTTGATACCCTCGATATTTTGTGAGATAGTGCACGCAATGAGAACCACCTTGGCCCCAGCCGAAACCAGCAAGCCCTCGGAACCTCCGCTGATCGTAGTCCCCACGAGGCGGAGCTCCGCCCCGTCCACCAGGGAGAGGACGGGGAGTGCATCGCTTTTTGCTTTCAGTATAACCTGTCCATCACCGGCTTCGATCGACAATTCCTTTCCGATTGTCAGTCCAGCCGTGTAACTCCCTTGCGTAAGAAGGAGTTTTCCTCCGGAAAGCAAGGCATCGATCGCCTCCTGAAGCGAAGCATAACGGTCATCGGGCCAATTGATTGCAGCCTCGGTGGGTTCCTGTGAAGAAACCCGCAATGCCCCCGCCCGGTTCCCCCCCAGGGCGGCCCCCTTTCCCGGAACCTC
>JAUWOB010000013.1 GCA_030612345.1 Dehalococcoidia bacterium
CCTTGTGCCCCAGCTCCTGCAGTTGACGCAGCTTTCTCAGTCCCACCACATGTCCCAGGTGAATGTCGGGAGCGCTGGGGTCGAAACCTTGCTTCAAGGTCAGGGGCTTCCCCGAGTTCAGCAGCCTTAGTAGTTCCGCCTCCGTTATGACTTCAGCCACTCCTCGTTTTAGTATGGCGGCAAATCTTGCATCAGTCATTTCGAATCTCTAGCGTTCGGCCGAGCTCAGACCGAGGCCTAGAATGGCCTCAACTGCTCGAACGTCTTGTTCGATTTGCGCTTTTAGCTCTTCGGAAGAGGAAAAGCGTTGCTCATCCCTGAGTCTTCGCACGAACTCTACCCGTATCTCTTTATTATACAAATCGCCTTCATAGTCCAACAAGTGGGTTTCCACCCTTCTTTCGCCCTCTCCAAAGGTGGGACGGATGCCAATACTGGTCGCCGAAGGATATTGCCTGCCGTCTACGTGAGCGATGGTAGCATAGATGCCATTACCCGGTAATGCCTGCTGCGGCATCAAGCTCAGGTTGGCGGTGGGAAATCCTAGAACTCGTCCACGTTTGTCGGATGTTACGACTTTGCCCCTCAGGTGGAAATGGCGACCCATCAGCCGTTCCACCTTTGTCATATCTCCCTGGACTAATGCCTGGCGGATGAGAGTGCTGCTCACTACTTCCTCATCAATTCTATAGGGGGAAACAGCTTCCACGCTGAAGTTCATGTCCCGTCCCAGCGAGCGGAGCATGCTGATGTTGCCCTCCTGGCCTCGCCCCAGAGCAAAGTCGGGCCCCACCATGATGCCACGCATCTTGAGGTGTTGCTTGATCGATGACATGAACTCCCTGGCACTTAGCCGGGCCACCCGGCGAGTGAAAGTTAGCACTGCCACTATGCTTATGCCTAGCTCTTGCAGGGCTTCAACCCTGTCCTCGAGGCTGCTAAGCCAGGGCAGCTGGTTATGCGGCTGTAATACCGATTGAGGATGAGGGTTGAAGGTTACTACTCCGCTAAGCAGGTTTTGTTCTGCTGCTCGCTGCTGTAGTTTTTCCAGGAGATAGCGATGTCCTGCATGGACACCGTCAAACACGCCTTTGGCAAGTATTGTTTCCTGGGGGGGAGTTATCCTGGCCAGTTCCTGCCCGATCTCCATGGTCTCAGGGTTTCACCCTCGCTCTTGGAATAGCTAGCTTTCTATTCCTGGCTTCGGCTAGAGGGCGTAATTGAGACATCAGGAGACGAAAGTTATCAAAGGTGAGCGATTGAGGACCATCCGCAAGCGCCAAGTCAGGATCAGGATGGACCTCTATGAGCAGCCCATCCGCTCCGGCAGCTACTGCCGCCAGTGCTAGCGGAGGTACCAGATACCATTTACCTGTGGCGTGACTGGGGTCGGCGATAATGGGTAGATGGCTGAGTTTCTGGACAATCGGTATAGCATTAATGTCCATAGTATTACGGGCATAGTTTTCAAACGTTCTGATTCCCCGTTCGCAAAGAATGACCTGCTCATTTCCTTGCACCAGAAGATACTCTGCCGCCAGCAACCATTCCTGGACGTTGCATGCCATACCACGTTTGAGCAGAACCGGCTTCCGTGTTCTTCCCACCTCATCGAGCAGAACATAGTTCTGCATGTTTCTACTGCCAATCTGGAGTATATCGGCGTATTGGGCTACCAGATCAATGTCTTCCACCGCCATGACCTCGGTGACTACGGGCATCTGGGTTTCATCGCCCACCTGCGCGAGTAGCCTGAGTCCGACCTCGCCCAGTCCGCGAAACTCGTAGGGCGACGTGCGCGGTTTGTAGGCGCCGCCGCGCAGCACAGTGGCCCCGGCTGCTTGGACAGCCTGAGCTGTGGTGAAAAGTTGGTCCTCGCTTTCTACAGCGCAGGGTCCAGCCATGACCACTATCTCATCACCACCAACAGCTACGCCATCCAGGTCGACTATGGTGTCCTGCGGATGGAACTCCCGGCTGGCAAGTTTATAAGGTTTGCTCACAGGTATCACCTGCTCCACACCGGGAAGCGATTCCAGGGCATCGCGAAGCCCGGGGACAGGTTGCCCCACTACCCCGACGACAACGATATGTCCAATGCCATGTGGTATGTACGCCTTTAGACCAGCATCTTCGATTCTGTTCGCGACCCGGCTGATTTCATCTTGGCTGCAATCGATTCTCATGACTACAATCATGTGTTGCCTCCAACTGGTAGTGACGTTTTGTTCTTCAGCCTCTTCGCCTCTCCTAGGTAAACATGTGTGATCTCTTCAGATCCCTTTTCAGTATTCACAAGCATCAGAATTCTGAGACAGCGGGGCAAATCGTTGGGGACATTCATCTCATGTCCACAGAGCAGAGCCAGATTGGTTGGCCATCCTAGCCCTCGCGTCGCTGCCGCAGGAAACTCAGCATTCAGGTCCGACGTGGTGGTAAAAAAAACGGCCGCTATGTCCCTGATATCAACCTCGTTAGCCTGTGTCATCTCCATAAGCAGCTCTTCGGTTGCCGCCAAAATGCTCTCCCTGCTATTTGCCGAAACCGTGATGGCACCTCTAATGCCACAGCACTGCAATTTGATATCGCTCCTTCTCGGTTTAGAATAATAGCCTACTGTAATAGTATTCCTCTGTCCACCTTCATATCAAGAGTCGCTGGTCCACGGTCTTGCCACCCTCCCATCTACTGGCGTCCTCGAATGCGAAGGGTGGAATTATTGATTATACCTTGTATACCATTATATCGCAATACGATGTACTATTTATTATGAATGTAAAGAGTTTTTTCGTCAATACCCTTTGGGCATTTCAGTGCATTTTACGAACGATTTTTGTCAAGAATCTATGGCGCCAAGAACCCCGGGCCAAAAAAAGCCAGGTGAGGAGTAACTCGAAAGCACGCTGCTCAGCCGGGCTCAGCGAGTATGCAGCCGCGGCCCGGTGATATCATTGGCCCTTGTTCGCTTGTCTGCTGGCAACCTCAGATGTTAAGATGACAAACAACATGCGTGCACCTATCGACGATGCCCCTGATTCTTAGATATGGAAAGGGAGAGCTTTGAGGCTCTCGTCGCGAGGGCGATCGATAATCTACCTCCGGAGTTTCAGGCCAGACTGGAAAATGTCGATATTGTGGTAGAGGATTGGCCTACGCGGCGGCAGCTAAGGCAGGCCAGGCTAGATCATCCCG
Organism: Dehalococcoidia bacterium; assembly: GCA_030612345.1. GTDB lineage: Bacteria > Chloroflexota > Dehalococcoidia > GIF9 > AB-539-J10 > RBG-13-51-36. The sequence continues at coordinate 3,193 of JAUWOB010000013.1, forward strand.
GCCAGTTGCTTGGCCTTTACGAGGGCGTGCCTCAAACAAGGAGGGGCCGAGGGTACGGATTGGTTTTGCCGGATAAGATAAGTATCTTTCAAAGGCCTATAGAAGCGCAATGCCGCTTTGGCCATGAAATCGAAGCAAGAATAGAGGAGGTGGTGCGGCACGAAATAGCCCACCACTTCGGTCTCGACGAAAAGACCCTGCGGCGGATAGAGGACGAGAAGCGCCGCAGAAAGTAACGGCAGGAAGTAGCCAACAGGCATCATGGTGGCTCAGTATCATACTGCCGCTATTCGGCAGTGTTAGAGGCAAGGCCGAAGAGCTGTACGGGGCCATGCGCTGCCGCCTGACAAAGGAGGGCGAGAAACGGAATGGATACTATAAGGCTGGGCAGAACGGAGATGATGGTTTCCAGACTTGGGTTCGGCGGCATCCCCATTCAGCGGGTTTCTGAGGACGAGGCTGTGGCTGTGGTTCAGAGGTGTCTCCACTTGGGCGTTACCTTTCTCGACACAGCTAATGCCTATACCACCAGCGAGGCACACATCGGCAAAGCCATGAAGGGGCGGCGGAGAGAGGTCGTCATCGCCACCAAGTCCGCCTCTCGAGGTCGCGAAGGTGTGGAGAGCCACCTCCAGATGAGCCTGGAACGTCTGGGAGTTGATTACATCGACCTGTATCAGTTTCACGGGGTCAGTGATTTCAAGTCCCTGGAGATAGTCCTCGACCCGAAAGGACCGCTGGCGGTGCTGGCGGAGGCAAAGAAGACCGGGGTGATAAGACACATCGGCATTACCTCACACCAGATCGACGTAGCCAAGGAAGCCGTGAAATCGGACGGTTTCGAGACCTTGATGTTTCCCTTCAACTTTGTTACCTGCGAACCGGCCGACGAACTGCTACTCCTGTGTCGACAGCATGACGTGGGCTTCATCGCCATGAAGCCACTGGCCGGCGGAGCGCTGGACTGCGTGACCATCGCCTTCAAATACCTCTTCCAGTTCCCTGACGTATTGCCGATACCTGGCATCGAAAAAACCGTCTGAGATAGAGGAGATTGTCCAGATCCTTGAACAACCGCGGGAAATGAGCGAGGCACAGCAATGTGAGATGCAGCGGCTGAGAGACGAACTGGGCACCAAGTTCTGTCGTCGTTGCGATTACTGCCAGCCCTGCCCTCAAGAAATACCGATAGCGACGGTGATGGTCGTCAACACCGTCCTCAAACGGATGCCGCTGGAGCGGCTGTTGACCGGCATGTTCGCCGATGCGGTGGGGAAGGGGGCCAACTGTACTGAATGCGGCGACTGTGAGGAAAGGTGTCCCTACCATCTTCCTATTCGCGAGATGATTGTGGAGCAGGTCCAGCGCTTCCGCGCAGCGAAGCGGCAATATGAGAAGTGGACTTCTAGCTAGTTGTTATCCCCTCACACTTATAATGCAGATTCGTCTTGTGGTATGTCCCGATCCTCCTGAGCGGCAGGGCCATTACTCAAGTGACGAACTAACCGAATGTGCTGGCGAAGGTGGCCGGCCGAGGCTGCCTTAGCCCGCAAGGGCGCTCCAGCGCGAGCTGCACAAAAACCATTTTCCAGAGCAGCGTTACTGACTTTGCCCATATCATGACGCTCCTCTTGGCATGAGATAACTCGCTGGCTATAGTCTCCAGCTTAGGTAGAGCATACACCGGCTAGAAGTCGATTCACATGCCGGATTAAACCCGTTGGGACGTTGAGGCCACAGACAGCAGTGAAAATGCTAACCAACAAGGCAGCATCAAGAACAGTATACAAGCGTTGTGTACAGGGGGCTGCGTCCCAATCATAAACTGGTTGCCTCGATTTCCCGGGCTCGCCTTGTGTTAGAAATCGATGCCACTACAGGTTCATCCTGCATTGAAAGAGACTGGATATTGACAGTCCATATTCTATGTGGTACACTTGTTCTTAGAACGAATGTTATAGAAGGGATAAAGACAGGAGGCAGCCATGAGAAAACACGGGGTCAGTAAGACTAGGGAGAACATTCTTAAATTCATACATGGCTTTATCGATGAAAGAGGTTATGCACCCACCGTTAGAGACATTGTCAAGGGCTGTAATCTCAGTTCCACGGCTGTGGTGCAGCATCATCTGCACATTTTGGAAAGGGAAGGCCACATTCATCGTGACCCCAGAGTTGTTAGAAGTATTCAGGTGGCGGAGAGGGAAAAAGGTGAAGGGGAGGACAGTTTCCTGGTGCCACTTTTGGGAGCAATTGCCGCCGGGAAACCGATTCCTGTGCCAAATGCAGATACCTGGACCAAGACACCGGAAGAGACAATCAGGCTGACCACAGATATTGTGGGAGATAGAGGCAATATCTATGCCCTGAAAGTACAGGGGACGTCTATGATTGATGGTCTTATCAACGACGGGGATATTGTAGTCATGGACGCAACGCAAACTGCTGATGATGGGGAGACGGTAGCTGTGTGGCTCAAAGATGAGCAAGAGGTGACGCTAAAAAAGATCTACCGTGAACCAGGTCGCATTCGCCTTCAGCCGGCCAATATTGAGATGGAGCCCATGTATACCAGGCCTGAGAATGTTGAGGTGCAGGGGAAAGTGGTTGCTGTTCTGAGAAGACTGGACCAGTAGTTAGGGAGGCAGTGATGAGACTTGGCTGTTTCTTTTTTCCTCATTTTCCTGTTCAGGTCGAGGCAAGAGGGGATGAGACATTGAGGGGCAGGCCGATTATTATTGGAGGCCTGCCTTATGAGCGAAAAACAGTTTATGATATTTCACAGGAAGCCTTAGACTGTGGCATCAGGACAGGCATGCCCCTGAGAGAGGCATATGCTCTATGCCCGCAAGGGTTATTCCTGCCCTTGGACGAAGAGAATTACAGCCAGGCCTTTACCGCTATTCTAACTCTCCTGGCGGATTACAGCCCATTGGTGGAAGCAGGCGCTCCGGGTACTGCTTTCATTGATTTAAGCTATGAATCCAGTGAGCGCCGATTTGCCGCAGAGATTGCACAGTTAATCGAGAAGCTTTTCCACCTTCACTCTCTCATATCCGTGGCCTCAAATAAATTCGCGGCCTGGGCAGCCAGTCAGGTGGCCGGGCCAGGGGAGGTCATCGTTATTCCTGAGGGAGAGGAAAGGGATTTTCTCAAGGCCCTGCCTGTGTGTCTTCTACCTGCCTCATCCAGAACGCTGGAGTGGCTTGAATTGCTCGGCATCTGTCGCATGGGACAGCTGGTCAGTCTGTCCTCGCCAGCAGTCAGCCTGGAATTTGGCAAAGAGGGTGAGCGGTTATGGGCACTGGCTAATGGCATTGATGGGTCAAGATTAATTCCATGGAGTGAAGCGCCAATGCTGAAAGAGCAGATTTGTTTTGAGCCTGGGGCGGAGACCGTTGCTAAAGTTCTGGCCAGTGGAGATGAGCTTCTAACCAGGTTAAGCCAGCAATTGAAGGAACGCTGGCAATGCTGCCTCCGGCTAATAATATCCCTGCATCTTAGCAATGACCATATCGTGGAACGAGTGGTTCATTTCAAAGAAGCGACTTCCTCACGAGAGATGATGTTACGCCACTTGAAGCATTGCCTGGAAAGAGCCAAATTCACAGCTCCCGTAAGCGAAATGAGGCTGACCGTGACTGATTTATGCCCTGAAAGCGGTAGGCAAGCCTCGATTTCGTCGGTATTCATAGATGAGCCGCTGCGGCGCAGGGAAGGGCCGAGCGCAGAATCATTGTGCTCGGCGATAAGCTGGCTGCGAAAAAGGTATGGCAGATGGGTAGTGGGCAGGATGCTGGCTAAACAGAATAGCGCATTACCGGAGGATTCCTTTTCCTTCACCGGATTTGATCTCTAAGAGATGAGTAGGCTATTCAGAGAAGCTATCAAACTGGAAGTTCAGGAAGATATCCAACACAATCCGGTTACCTTCCTCTACAAAGGGAGGAGAGTGGGAGTGGCAGAGACGCTAAAGCGATGGCGGGTAGCTCAGGAATGGTGGAAGAGCCCGGTGGAAAGGGAGTACTTCCAGGTCAGGATTGAATCCGGCACTGTCTGTGAACTCTACCGGAATCTTCTCACCGGAGTTTGGTACCTGCAACGCATCTATGACTAGGAGTGTTAATATCTCAATGGAAGCGAGGGGAAGTTACGTTGAACTTCACTGCCACTCCAATTTCTCTCTCCTTGATGGGGCATCTCATCCGGAGGATCTGGCAAGCCGGGCAGCCGATCTGGGCATGCCTGCGTTAGCACTTACCGACCATGATGGCCTATATGGAGCTATCCGCTTCTACAAAGCATGCCTCAAGGCCGGCATCAAGCCTGTTATTGGAGCGGAGATAACGCTGGAAAATGGAAATCACCTTACGTTGCTGGCGAAAAATAACGAAGGTTACTCCAACCTGTGCCGGCTGATAACCAGATCCCAGTTAGAGCACAGGAAAGGCAGTCCCGCCCTTAATCTAGCAACCCTCGCCCGGCACTCTGCCGGCCTGATTTGCCTCTCTGGCTGCCGGCAAGGAGAACTGGTCAGCTTGCTCATTTCCGGACGCAGGGAGCAAGCTCATCGGGTAGCCAAACGGTACATTGAAATCTTCGGCCAAGGGAACTTCTATGTAGAGCTGCAAAACAATTTCTACCTCGAGGATGGACGGCTTTGCCGTGCTTTAGTGGAGCTGGCTGGAAGCCTCAAGCTGGGTTATGTAGCCACCAACAATGTGCATTATGCCCGAAAGGAAAGCCACAAACTGCACGATGTGCTCACATGTATTAGGAACCGAACAACTCTGGACGAGTGTACCTCCTTGAGACTGAATTCGGAATTTCACCTCAAGTCCTTTGCGGAAATGGCACGGCTTTTCCAGAATCGCCCCGAGGCGATTTCAAATACGCTTGCCGTAGTTGAGCAATGCAATGTCAATCTCGATTTCTCAGGGTATCGTTTTCCGGAATTTCCCTTACCCCGACATGAGACTGCCGGCGGCTATCTGGCTCAGTTATGCCGGCAGAAGATACACGAAAGGTATGGACCCGATTTCATTGGGATGAGTTCAGAGATAGAGGCCAGGGTCAATCACGAACTTCAGCTAATAGAGAAGCTGGGATTATCAGCCTACTTTCTTATCGTGTGGGACATTATGGACTATGCTAAGAGAAATGGAATCCCTGCCCAGGGCAGGGGCTCGGCAGCCAATTCCATAGTTGCTTATATCCTGGGCATAACCGGGGTCGACCCTGTAAAGAACAAGCTATTTCTGGGCAGATTTCTGAATGAAGAGATGTCATCCATCCCCGACATCGATATAGATGTTTCCACGAGTCACCGGGAAAAGCTCATCCAATACGTTTATGAAAAGTATGGACAGGAACACACCGCCATGGTCTGTACCTATGTCACCTTCCAGGCCAGAAATGCCATAAGAGAGATGGGCAAGGCAATGGGGCTGCCCGCTTACCTGGTTGATAGGATGGCAAGGTCGGTTTCAGTATATGGAGCCAAAGATATAGAGCAAGACCTGGCCAGCATCGAGGAATTTCGACCGTATTTCACTTCTCAAAATAGTAACCAGCCTATCTGGCAGGAATTCGTGTCTCTTTGCCGGCAGATTTACGATTTTCCCAGACATCTATCAATTCATAACGGGGGGATGCTTATCTCTTCCTGTCCGCTCACCGACATAGTGCCCCTGGAAAAAGCTACCATGCCAGGCAGGATAGTCTGCCAGTGGGATAAAGACAGCACTGCTGATGCCGGCTTAATAAAAGTGGACTTGCTTGGCTTGAGAATGCTATCTCTCATTCACGAAGCTTGCGCGCTTGTTGAGCAGAAGCACAATCCCGACTCATCGGGACTCGACCTGGATAGATTACCTTTGGACGATGAGAAGGTCTACGATATGATCTGCCGGGGCGACACAGTGGGCGTCTTTCAGGTAGAGAGCCGGGCTCAGATGCAACCCCTGCCGCAGACAAAACCACGCTCCATCGATGACCTGACTATTGAAGTTGCTCTCATCAGGCCGGGACCTCTGCAGGGCAATATGGTGCATCCCTATATCAGGAGGAGGAAAGGCCTGGAACAGGTAACATACCTGCATCCCAGGCTTAAGCCAATACTGGAAGATACCCTGGGGGTGCTCCTATTTCAAGAGCAGGTGATTCAGGTTGCCGTTGTCGTAGCCGATTTTACGCCGGGCGAGGCCGACTCTTTGAGAAGGGCAATGAGCAGGAAGAGATCCAAAGAGGCCATGAACGAAATGAGACAGAAGTTTATTGACGGCGCCAAGAAGCACGGCGTAGCGACAACCCTCGCCGATTGCATCTTCGCAGCCCTGCAGGGCTTTGCGGAGTATGGCTTTTGCAAGAGCCATGCCGCCCGTTTTGCGCTTTTATGCTATCGATCGGCCTGGCTCAAGAAATACCATCCGCCTGAGTTTTATTGTGCCCTGCTCAATAACCAGCCCATGGGGTTTTACGCTCCGGAGGTCATTGTGCGGGATGCCAAGAGACATGGAGTTGATGTATTACCCGCAGACATCAACAGGAGCCGCGTCAGATGCACCATTGAAGGTGGCAGGGTCAGGCTCGGTTTTATGTATGTAAAGAAGTTGGGAGAGAAAGCCATGAGCCAGATAGTAGTAGAAAGGGAGAGGACACCTTATCTTTCGCTGGCAGATTTCTATCTTAGAACCAGGTTGGAGAGGAAGTCCGTGGAAAACCTCATCCTGGCCGGTGCCTTTGATTCTTTCCTGCCCGCCAGGGCCGGGCTCGCCTGCCGAAGTCTCTCGCCTGCTGAAGTCACCTGCCCGCCAGGGCCTGGCAGGCGGGTACGGCGAGCAGGTACGGCGAGCAGGCAGGCGGATGGCTGCCAGAAGAGGCAGCTATTGTGGCAGCTCGGTCTCCTGGAGAAGAAAGGCCCGGGGGAATTGCCCTTGGAATTCAGCCATACCAGGGTTTCCCTGCCTGACTTCACTGAACTCGAGGAGATGAAAGTAGATTATGAAGTGCAGGGATTATCCACAAAACACCATCCCATGCAGGTACTGAGAAAAGGCATATCCAGGGATGGCCTGCTTAAAAGCTCTGAGATTGCCCGACTTTTGCCCAATACCCGGGTAAGGTTAGCCGGCTATGTCATCACCAGACAGAGACCTGCCACTGCCAAGGGTTTTGCCTTTATGACGCTGGAGGATGAGGAGGGGATGGTAAACGTAGTAATCAAACCAGATGTGTATCAGAATTACCGGCAGGTTTTCAAGCTCGAGCCACTGATCGTGGTCGAAGGAATCATCCAGAGGCGGGATGACATCCTGAATATCATTGCCCAGACGCTAATCCCGCTTCGACATGAAGAGGAAAGGCAGCACGGCCTGTCTGAACCCCACTCGGCCTACCCGGATTAGCTCATGCAGCCTTCCGTTGCCCTGATCTCGAGCCCGGAGTAAAATGACAGCAGAGTGGACAAACAAGCACAGCACCAGGACACGCCCGGCGACGGCCCGACCTTGAGAATCAAGAAACTATACCGCGATGCCCGCTTCCCCCTGTGCGCCACGGAAGGCGCCTCCGGGCTCGACCTGTTTGCCTGTATCCAAGAGGGGGAGGGACGGATCGTGCTCCAGGACAAGCCGAAGCTGATTGGGACAGGCATTGCAATAGAAGTACCTCGAGGTTACGATGCTCAAGTAAGACCCAGATCCGGTCTATCGGCAAAGGGCGTCATGGTTGCCTTAGGCACGGTGGACAGCGACTATAGAGGCGAGGTCATGGTAACGATGTATGTTCTGGGGCAAGGCAATAGCTTTGAGATCAAGCATGGTGACAGGATAGCTCAGTTGGTCATAGGCAAGCTGGCCGACCTGCCTATGGCGGTAGCTGACGAGCTTACGCCTACGGAAAGGGGGGCACAAGGCCACGGCTCCACGGGCATTGGCTGAAATGGGAAGAATCCGCATAGGTACCTGTTCCTGGACCGACCCTACGCTGGTCAGTTCCGGACGCTTTTACCCTGATTCTGCACAATCCGCCGAAGCCCGCCTTAAGCATTACGCCGGTCAGTTCGACCTCGTTGAAGTAGATAGCTGCTATTACGCGCTGCCCAATGAAAGGAATAGCTATCTCTGGGCAGAGCGGACGCCCGACGGCTTTCTGTTTGATTTCAAGGCTTTCA
>JAUWOB010000145.1 GCA_030612345.1 Dehalococcoidia bacterium
GCTGTTTCTGTGTGCCTATTCTTGGCTATTGACATCGTAGGAGCAAATAGCTTACTATCCACCCAACGAAAAAAGGAGGTAGATCGATGCAAGGATACTGTATGAAGTGCCGTGCCAAGAGGGAGATAAGAAACCCCAGAAGCATTGTCATGAAGAATGGCAGACCGGCGACCCAGGGCGTCTGCCCGACCTGTGGCACCAAAGTATTCAGAATCGGCAAGAGTTAGGTGTGCTACTAGACAGGATGGCAGAAGTCAAAAGGGCTGGATTCTCCCGGCGTCGGCGTATCCAGCCCTTTCGTATTGCGAATCGCTCCTAACAAAGGCTTGCCACCCGTAGGTTAGCGCCACTCCACTGCGGGCATTATTCTGTATGTTGTTATTCTGGGCTCTTCCGTCAAGAGGGCCCCTTCCGGTCGGAGCAGATCTTTGGTTATCCTCGAGTCCTGCCATGTCTTCCAGTTTTCAAGAGTCTCCCATGTGCTTGCCAGGGCGATGACCGTGAAATCCTTCTCGCTAACAAGGGCCTCAGCGCTCACGAAACCCGGATACTGCATGGCATGTGAAGTCAGCTTCCGTAACGTGGGCTCTACGTCTTCACCGCTCCTCACCCTGTATCCTACTATACCCGTGATCATGGCCACCTCCTTCTACTACGCCTGCAAGGCAAAGTCTCAGTCCTCCTGCGACTATTAGTTGGCTTCTCGCCAGCCCACTGATCTGTTCTCAGCTTATCACATCGTAGACGATACAACAAGTCTCAACGTGGCTCGTCCACGGAGCCTAGCCATCCATTCAGATCGAGGGCACTGAACATCAGTCAGAACCATCTTCTCGCCAAACAGGCGGTTGCCGGCGCGTTGATTGTCATTCATATTCTCTGGGAACAGCGCAGATCATAACTAGGTCCCGGTTTTGGGAAGAGTTCTTGTATTGATGTTTCTCTCCGGGTAAGACCAGGGCAAAGTCACCTTCTCTTACCCCATGTTCCCCATCCTCAGCGACCAGAATCCCTTGGCCATCTATCAAATAATTCATGTGTTCATACGGATGCCGGTGAAACGGGGTATGACCCCCTGGCTCAATGGTAAAGACGCGGAATGAGAATGCCGGAGCTCCATGTTCTCTGGACAGGGGAACCTGCTTATAGATGCCCTTGGCACCTTCCATTTCAGGAATGGTTTTTGCCACCTTACTCAACCTGGTTACATGCATTAAGACCTCCTTAGACGGACTAAAACGGCCGTAGCCCTTCAGTTCAACTTGCCCACGGCTGCCAGATACATAACAAACTCGTCGTGACCGTCGAGATTCAGCAACTGGTCCATCAACTCCTGGTCATAGGCAGCCACCGCACATGTCCCGGCGTCTATCGCTTCGCAGGCCAAGTACAGATTCTGACATACATGTCCGGCATCCAGGAGGATGACCTTGTGCGCAGCCAGACCGTAGCGCCATTCGGTTCTGTAAGGAATTGCCGACCAGAGGAAAACTGTGGCAGCATCCGCCATCCAGTTTTGCTGGAAGGCTGCCCGGGCTATCCTCTCTGCTGCCCTGTCATCCCTGTATTCCACTACAAGCTGGTGCTCAAGCGGCAGATATCTATAGAAGCCTCTATCCAGGCCTTGCACGTTGAGAACACATAGATAGGTTTCCAGTGCATGTCGGTTTCCCGCCGAGGGCACAGTCCTGAGAGCATGACCGCCAGCCGATTGTTCACGTATGCCCTGAGTTGCCCAGAGGAGGAATGATAATTCCTCCAGCGTGAGCGGGCTCTCACCAAACTGCCGGCGACTCTGGCGATTGGCTACGGCGGACAGCAGGTCCACCCTGGGCAGCCTCTGGAAGCTATCCGGAGGGAGCAAATCGATCCGCTCTGCATCAGCTGAATACGGTTTCTCAACCGGCGGCGGAGGGACTCCCAGGCTCTGGTCGGTCCGGGAGAAATCGATCGTCTTCCGTACACTGTCCTTGAGGAAATGACGATAGCGCTCTAGTGAAGATTCCTGCATACTATACCTCCTGCTCCTGACATCACGGCACTGCGAAGATAGCCAGCGCCTCTTCATGCTAGCACCCCGATATCCGCATTGGCAAATGCACTGTGTGACAGCGGTGTTCAGGATATGCTATGGAGATGAGAAGAGGCAATCCGCCCGATTGCGACGGAGGGCGGCAGGAGTAGGTAGCAGCAACTCACTAACCACGGGCCAGGACATTCTTGACCTGCGCGGCGAAAGCCTCGCTCTTGGCATCTCCGGTGACAAGCCGAATCTGCTCTGCCGAGGACACGCCCAGTCCCAGTTCAGCGGCGCGGGCAATCTGGTCCTGTGCGAAGATAGATCCGCGTCTGACCTCGGGTGTCGTGTCCAAGAGACGGAGAATCGCCACTCCCACAGCGTCGATGGCCACCCGGTCGCTGCCGGCCAGCATGACCCGTGCCTCCACCCTGATGCCGCTGGCAGGCCCACCGCCAAGGAAGGCCTCCACGCCATCCAGGACCACCAGGTCGGGCGAATAAGCTGTGTTGATCTCGTCAATCATCTGCCGCTGGTGCGGGGAGGAGTGAAGTTCCTTCATATAGGGATAGCCCGCCAGTGGGACAAGG